>NZ_JAMYPB010000006.1:0-188158 GCF_040320135.1 Mesorhizobium sp. M0772
GGGGGGGGGGGAACGAAGCAAAGGGCGGCGGCGGGGGGTCGCTGGGGGGGGTTTGGGGACGACGGTTGGCCGCGGAACAGCAAGGCGCGGCCGGGGGCGAGGCGGATTTCGGCGGTGCCGAGGGACAGGGCGCTTTGGGCGAGGGCGATGAGTTTTTCGGCCGGCATGCTGCCGAAGGGGAGGGCTATGCCGAGAGCGGTGGTGTCGTTGGATAAGGGGAAAAGACCGATAGGCCGGCGATCCTGCACACCCCCCTCTGTCCTGCCGGACATCTCCCCCGCTTGGGGGGAGATTGCGTCTTCGTGGGCGATTTCGCCAATTTTCAGCGTCGAAAGTGGAGAGCCGCCGGCGACCCTGCTGATCTCCCCCCTTGAGGGGGAGATGTCCGGCAGGACAGAGGGGGGCGCGAAGGAATGCCAGCTTGCGAGAGAGGCCAATTGCCTCTCCGACAAATCCCGAGGATGTGCGTCACGCCCCTTCTCGGCAACCATCCTCAGCACAGCAACCGCAATATCGCGCGCTGCATCCTCATCGGCCGTCGCAAGCGGCCTCGCGCTTTGACCGTCGCCGGCAACAGACAAAGCCCACAGAACGTTACCGCCGTCCCGCACCGCCTTCAGCCTGACATCGGCCGTCACCCCATCCATCGTCAGCTGCCCGCCGCCATCGACAACCACCGAAACCTTCGGCCCGAGCCTTGGCGTCAGCCCAGCTTCCTCGACCGCAGCCCTGATCCGCTCAGCCAAAGATCGCGGATCGGCAATCTCCCGCGGATCGATGCCGGCCAGCGGCCCGGTCTCGACCGGCACGCCGGTACGCACTGCAATTCCCAGTGCATCGACCTCCGCCGCCAACAGCACGGCACTTTCCGCCGTCAGGCCGCGTATCTGCAGGCTGCCTCGTGCGGTCACTTCCATGATGCCGTTGCCGCGCTTCAAGGCGGATTCGCAGAGTCCGATCAGCGACTTGGGGGAAAGCCCTCCAGCAACCGGGTTGAGCCGCACCAGCAGGCCATCGCCGGTCTGCATCGGCGCCGAGAGAGCCGGACAGGCGCCGCGGCGCGAGAAGGCGTTCATGCCGCGACCCCGAGCGCCTCGGCCTCGGCGATCAACGCCGCGAGATCGTCGTCGATCGCGTTGCGCAAGGGATGCCAGAGACCGCGCCGGCGCGCCGACAGGAAGCGCTCGGCGATGACTTTGGCAGCGGCCGGATTTTCACGCAGGATGAAGGCGCGGACATCGGGATCGCCGACATAGGCGTCATGCACGGCCTCGATCAACGCGCCCGAAATGGCGTGCGTGGTTTCGGCAAAGCCGATGAGGCGGTCGACGGTTTCGGCAAACTCGGAAGCGCCGCGCGGACCATGCCGCATCTGGCCGGCTATAAAGCGCGCATTGACGGCTCGCGCCCGCACAACCCGCGACACAGCCTCGCCGACCGAGCGCGGCTTCGGCTTTTGCGGGTCGGTGGTGTCGAGCACGATGACGTCGGCATATCGGCCCAATGCCGCAAGGGCGGCCGAAAAGCCGCCGATGAAGGCGACGTCGGCGGAGCCCTCGAGAATGTCGCGGCCGGGATCGTCGCCGGTGTGGACCAGCAGATCGGCCTCGGCGACGCGGGTCTCGAAAGCGCCGGGGGAGGCGATGCCTTCGCCCTCGGCGCCGCCATAAGCATGTGATGTCGCATCGAGATAGGCGCGGCCGATTTCTTCGCGCCCGACCCAGTCGCCGCTGGACAGCAGGTCCTCGACGCCGGCGCCGTAGGTGCCGGGCGAGGTGCCGAAGATGCGCGGGCCGATCTTGCCATCGGCACGGGTTCTGGCGGCGAGCGGGTTTTCCGAATCGTCCTCGTCGCGTGCGGCAACGGCGTTGGCAGCGGCGTCGATCAGCGCGATCTGGGTCGGGAACATGTCGCGGAACAGACCCGAAATCCGCCAGGTGACATCGATGCGCGGACGGCCGAGCGTGGCCGGCGGCAGCACCTCGATGCCGGTGATGCGGCCGGTGGCACTGTCCCATTGCGGCCGGCAGCCCATCAGCGCCAGGCCTTGCGCGATCTCCTCGCCGCCGGTGCGCAGCGAGGCCGAGCCCCAGAGGTCGATGACCAGCGAGCGCGGCCAGTCGCCATGCGACTGCATATAGCCGCGCACGACTTCTTCTGCCGCCGCCTTTCCCAGATCGTAGGCGGTCGGCGTCGGCATGGTGCGCGGGTCGGAGGTGAACAGGTTGCGGCCGGTGGGCAGCACGTCGGAGCGGCCACGCGCCGGTGCGCCCGCCGGACCCGCCTTGATGTGACGGCCGTCGAGCGCGGCAAGAAGTGCTGCTTTCTCGGCCTCCGCGCTTTGCACGCGCATGGCGTCGGGCTCGTCGTCGGGAGCGCGGCCATAGATGTGCAGGCCGTCCTTGATGGCGAAATCCTTGAGGTCGCAGAGCCAGGCGTCGATGCGGCGCAGCGCCTCGTCGGGCGCGTCGGTTTTGGCGACGCCGGCTTCGGAGGCGAGGCCGGTCTTTTGCGCGGTGTCGACGATCAGCTTGGCCAGACGATCGCGCCGGCGGCGGTCGAGGCCGTCGGCCTGGGCGTATTCGTCGACGAGGCGCTCGAGCTTGTGCTGCTCTTCATCAAGGCCAGCAGCTGCCAGTGGTGGCGGCAGATGGCCAAGCGTGACGGCTGCTATGCGCCGCTTGGCTTGCGCCGCCTCGCCGGGATTGGAGACGATGAAGGGATAGATGACGGGCAGCGAGCCGGTGGCGATCTCGGGGAAGCAGTTTTGTGAGAGCGCAACCGTCTTGCCGGGCAGCCATTCCAGCGTGCCATGGGCGCCGACATGGATGAGAGCATGGATGCGGAGCGATTTGCGCAGCCACAGGCCGAAGGCCAGCAGATCGTGGCGCTGCGGCAGCGTCGGGTCGTGGTAATCGGCGCGCCGGTCGGCCGAGCGGCCACGGTCGGGGGCGAGAGCGACAGTGATGTTGCCGAAGGTGGCGGCGCGGAAGGGGAAGCCGCTCTTACCCTCCCCCTTGTGGGGAGGGTGGCCCGCAGGGCCGGGTGGGGGTGGTGCACCGCTACCCCCACCCCGTTTCGCGCCATCCGCTTCGCGAATGTCGCGAACCGACCCTCCCCACAAGGGGGAGGGTGAAGGAGCGCCCCATGCCGCCTCGACTGCAGCCAGTGCCTCAGCCGGCAAATCCTTTGAGAAGTCCAGATACTCATCCAGCCCCAGCCCACCATCGCTCCGCTCCAACGCGTCCAGCAGCGCACGCGGCGTTTCTGGAATCCCGTCAACGCGATAGCCCTGCTCCTTCAGGTCATGCAGCATGGCCAGCACGCTGGACGGCACATCCAGGCCCACGGCATAGCCAGTGCGGCCGGGCGCACTCGGATAATCCGGAATGAGGATCGCCAACTTACGCGTCGCGCGGGGCGTCTGCTGCAACCGTGTGAACGCCGCTAGCCTGTCCGCCACTTGCGCCACGCGATCCGGTTCCGGCCGGTTGGCGAAGGCGCGGTGGCCGAGCGCCGGGTCGGTCTCGCTCTCGCCCTTGAAGGAAATCGCGCCGGCGAGGATGCGGCCGTCGAGTTCGGGCAGCACGACATGCATGGCGAGGTCGGCGGGCGCCAGGCCGCGCTGGTTGTTGTCCCAGACGTCGCGGCGGGTGGTGGCGACGATGACCTGGAAGACAGGCACGCCGGCGCGGTCGAAGAGCGTTTCGACGCCGGGTTCGGCGCCGGAAGCGAAGGCGGTTGCGGTGATGATGGCGGTGGGCTTGAGCGTGGCCAGCGCGGTTCCGACGAAGGCCAGGGAGGTCGGGTCTTTGAGGCTGGAGACGAAGATCGGGATCGGTCTCATGCCGCGCTGGCGGAGTGCATCAAAGAGGGCATCGATTGGCGCGACATCGGCGGCCAGCAGCATCGAGCGGTAGAATAGGATGGGGATGATGGGAAGGTTGATGTTGTCTGCGCCGAGTTCCCGCCCACCCCCCTCTGTCCTGCCGGACATCTCCCCCGCAAGGGGGCAGATTGTGCTCTCATAAATGTTTTCGCCAATCGCAGACCTTGCGGAGATCTCCAAAGGAGCAGGAGAGGAGCCGCCTTTGGTAACGGCTGATCTCCCCCCTTGCGGGGGAGATGTCCGGCAGGACAGAGGGGGGTGTGAAGGAACGCCGACATCGGCAAAATTCAACTTGCCTACGACGCCGCGGCCAGGCTCGTAGTAGCCAGCTTTCGGCACGCTAACCGGGTCAGCCGCCCCCGCATCCCGTCCCGCCAGCCCCGCCAATCTTTGCACCAGCGCCGTCATATTCTCCGGGCCACCCTCGCGGAAATAACCAAGCAGGCCGTCCAGATCCTCGCGCGGCAGCGTCGAGGCTTCGATCAGCCTGAGATCCTCGTCGTGGCTCTCGCCCGGCAGCAGCGCCAGCTTGATGCCGTTCGCACGGGCAGTCGCGGCAAGCTGGTCGCAGCCATAGCGCCACCAGTCGTAGCCGCCGAGGATGCGCACCAAAATCACCTTGGCGTGGCGGGCGACGCTGTCGATCCAGAGGTCCACGGACATGGGATGGCGCAGGTCGCGCAGCGCCGCCAGCCGCATCGACGGCAGGCGGACGGCATCGGCCTTCCAGGCCGCCGCGAGGCCGGCGAGGTCGCTGTCGGTGAAGGACAGCGCCACGATATCCGCCGGCGTCTGCCGGAGATCAACTGGCTCGGCGAGATCGTCGAGCGAGGCGGAGGTCGTGGCGAGTATATGCATCGCGGCTCGTGCCTGAGATCAACCGGCGAGTATACGCTCGATCGCCGGACGGTTCAGCCCCTTCAGGCCAATGACGACGAGACGCGAGCGGCGATCGTCCTCGGCCGTCCAGGCGCGGTCATAGTAATGGTTGACGCGTGGGCCGACGGCCTGCAGCAAAAGCCGCATCGGCTTGCCGCCGACATCGACGAAGCCTTTTACACGCAACACGTTTTCCTGTTCGGCGGCGGTGGCGACGCGCTTGGCCAGGTCGTCGGGATTGGCGATCGAGGGGATGTCGACGATGAAGGTGTCGAAATCGTCATGCTCATGATCGAAAGCGCCGTCGTGATGCGACTTGCGGTTCTCGATGTCGTCTTCGACGGCGAGACCGAGGCCAAGCAGCACCGACGGGTCGACCTTGCCATGCGCAGTCGGCACGATTTTTACCGCGCGAGCGGAATGCTCATTGATGATGGCGTTGGCGCGGGCCGAACCGGCTGAATCCATCAAATCGCTTTTCGACAGGATGATCAGGTCGGCGCAGGCGATCTGGTCCTCGAAGACTTCTTCGACCGGATCGTCGTGGTCGAGCGTTTCGTCCTGAGCGCGCTGTGCCTGCAACGCGTCCATGTCGTTGGCGACGCGGCCTCCGGCCAGCGCCGGGCCGTCGACCACGGCGATGACGCCATCGACGGTCACCCGGCTCTTCACGCTTGGCCACTGGAACGCCTGGACCAGCGGCTTGGGCAGAGCGAGGCCCGAGGTCTCGATCAGGATGTGGTCGACCCTCGGTGTCAGCGCGAGGATCTTGTCGAGGGCGGGCACGAAATCGTCGGCGACTGTACAGCAGATGCAGCCATTGGCCAGTTCGACGATGTTTTCCTCGGGGCAGGTGTCGATGCCGCAGCCTTTCAGGATTTCCCCGTCGATGCCGATGTCGCCGAACTCGTTGACGATGATGGCAATGCGCTTGCCCCCGGCGTTTTCCAGGAGATGGCGGACCAGCGTCGTCTTGCCGGCGCCGAGAAAGCCGGTGACGACGGTGCAGGGAACACGGGAGAGATTGCCGGTCGGGTTTGAAACGTTCATCGTCAGTCCTTCAGCATATCGAGGGGTGGGATGCGGGCAACGAGGCCGCGCTTGAGGCTATCGGGCCGGCCGCGCCACGGGATGAGACCGTCGGTCGAAGTCGCGAAGAGCTTTGCGCCGGTGACGAGGTCGGCGCCGCTGGCCGCGGTCAGGTCGCCGAACACATAGCTCCAGCAGCCATCGCGCAGGATCGCGGCGCTGAGGCGGCGCTTGCAATTGCCGAGACATTCGGCGGTGCGGACCCGGATATCGCCGGCAGCGGCGCGGCGTGTGTCCTCAGCCAGCAATTCGCCGGCGCGCGGATGGGCGTCGGAACCGGTCTCATCGCGGCAGGAGGCGCAGACGATGACGGTCACGCCGGTCAGGGCGTCGTTGTCCCCGGACGCAATGTCCGCTGTGCCAGCCGAAAAACTGCTGTTCTGGTCCAAAAACCGTGCTCCTTGCCCGGAAACCCGCCAGGCGATCGGATACTTTGTCTCAGACGGCAGGTCTCCTGGCTCGCGGGTCGTCGCCTTGGTTAGCCGCCTTCCCGGTGTTACCCAGTGGCTTTCGGCCTTGGCTCGTCGCTTACAGTTGCGGGGACAGCCGCGGATTTGGGACCGAAATCCCGCACCGCATTCCCTCTTGGCCCTTGCCGTTGCGGGCAGGGGACCGTCTGCAGCGGATTTAGGCTTTTGCGGGCGGCGGTGTCAACGCACGGCTACGACATGGCGATGTCGGCCAAAGGCTTCCCCAGATTGCCGGCCGGCGTCACTTCGATGCGCTCAAGGCCAAGCCAGCCCTGCATCTGCTTCAATTCCTCGAACAGCTGGGCAGCTGTCTCAGGCGGTGCGCCTGCTTCGGCGTAGGCGGCGTGGACGCGTAAGACACTCGCAGGCCGGTCGGCCTTGAGATCGACGCGGGCGACGATCCGGTCGCCGAGCAGGAAGGGCAGCACGTAGTAGCCATATTGGCGCTTTTCGGCCGGCGTGTAGATCTCGATGCGGTAGTTGAAATCGAACAGGCGCTCGGTGCGCGAGCGCTCGAAGACCACCGGATCGAAGGGCGCCAGTAGCGCGCGGGCCTCGATCTTTCGCGGCAGGCGGGCGTCCTTATAGAGGTAAGCCGGCTTGTCCCAGCCTTCGACGTTTACCGGCAGCAACTCGCCCATCTCAACCAGTTCCTCCAACCGGCCCTTCATGTCGGCTGGCGACAAGCGGAAATAATCGCGCAGGTCACCCGACGTCGCGATGCCGTGGGCGCGGGCGGAAATGCGCAGCAATTCGCGGTGCGCGTCCTCGGCCGCCGGCACCGGCAGATCGAGGATCGCCTGCGGCAGCACGCGCTCGGGCAGGTCGTAGAAACGCTCGAAGCCACGGCGGTGCGCCGTGGTGATGCGTCCGGCCCAAAACAGCCATTCGAAGGCGTGCTTGGCGTGGCTCCAGCCCCACCAGCCGCCCGAACCTTTCTGGCCCTCCAGTGCCGAAGCGGCAATCGGGCCGCGCTCGGCGACCGCGCGGTAGATCTCTTCGATATAGGCGCCGTGCTCGCGGCCCCATTTGGCGAGGCCCAGATACATTTCGTCGCCGCTTTCAGCGCGCTGCATGCGCCAGCGCATCAGTGGGTAGGTCTCGACCGGCAGGAACGAGGCCTCATGCGCCCAGTATTCGAACACCGTGCGTTTGCGGGTGATTGCGGCATTGTCGAGCAGGGTGAGCGGGTAGGGGCCAACGCGCGAATAGAGCGGCATATAGTGGGCGCGCACCACGGCGCTGACGGAATCGATCTGCAGCAGGCCGGTGCGCGACAGCACGCGGGCGAGGTGGCGGCGATCGGGCGTGCCGACCGGGCGGGGATCGAGAAATCCTTGCGCGGCGAGCGCGATGCGCCTGGCCGTCGGGAGTGAGATATTGTCCTTCGTCAAAGTGTCTTGCCTCGAACCATTTTTCCCGACTTTAGCCGGCGATTCCGGTCATGCTAGCAGGCAAATGGCGGGAGATGTGTCAGGAGACAAAAGTGGAGTGAAAGATGAAGGAAATCAAACAGGAGGAGATCGGACCAGTTTTTCCCGGCCTGCCGTCCAGCACTGTCTTTTGAACAAGGTTTGACTTGCTTCGCTGAAAGCCCTGCGCTAACCCTCGCCGCGTTGCAGCAAGGCACCTAAAACGGTTCAGCGGTTAAACTGTCGCGCTTCCGCATTAGGGTTGGTTGCTGTAATCAAAGTGGATTGGCCGCCAACGGAAAGCCGAGCATGAACGTACTCCTCAGTTCATACCTGCCCATCGTCCTCTTTATCGCCGTGGCCGCGGTTGTAGGCCTGGCGCTTATCATCGCGCCGTTCCTGGTGGCTTATCGCAATCCCGATCCGGAGAAGCTTTCCGCCTACGAGTGCGGGTTCAACTCGTTCGACGATGCCCGGATGAAATTCGACATCCGCTTCTACCTGGTGTCGATCCTGTTCATCATCTTCGATCTGGAAGTGGCCTTCCTGTTTCCGTGGGCGGTGTCGTTCTCGAAGATCGGCATGCTCGGTTTCTGGTCGATGATGGTGTTTTTGGCGGTGCTGACCATCGGCTTTGCCTATGAATGGAAAAAAGGAGCGCTGGAATGGGATTGAACGACAGTTCCGGAACGCTCGTCGCGCCGAAGCCAAAAGGCCTGATCGACCCCAATACCGGACGTCCGGTCGGTTCCGACGATCCGTTCTTCCTCGAGATCAACAATGAACTGGCCGACAAGGGTTTTCTGGTCACCTCGACCGAGGCGCTGATCACCTGGGCACGCAGCGGCTCGCTGATGTTCATGACCTTCGGTCTCGCCTGCTGTGCCGTCGAGATGATCCACACCTCGATGCCGCGCTATGATTCTGAAAGGTTTGGCGTGGCTCCTCGCGCGTCGCCGCGCCAGTCCGACATCATGATCGTGGCGGGAACGCTGACCAACAAGATGGCCCCGGCTTTGCGCAAGGTGTACGACCAGATGCCGGAGCCGCGCTACGTCATCTCGATGGGCTCCTGCGCCAATGGCGGCGGCTATTATCACTATTCCTATTCGGTGGTGCGCGGCTGCGACCGCATCGTGCCGGTCGACATCTATGTGCCCGGCTGCCCGCCAAGCGCCGAAGCGCTGCTCTACGGCATTCTTCTCCTGCAGAAGAAGATCCGCCGCACCGGCACGATCGAACGGTAGACCCATGGCCGCATCCCTGAGCGAACTGTCGACCTATCTCGGCGAAAAGCTGCCGGGCCGCGTCACCGATGCAGTGCTTGCCTATGGCGAACTGACGATCTCGGTTGCTACAGACAATCTGATCGAGGTGACAAGCTTCCTGCGTGACGATTCGGGTTGCCAGTTCATTTCGATCATCGATATCTGCGGCGCCGACTACCCGTCGCGCGTCAAGCGTTTCGATGTCGTCTATCATCTGCTGTCGCCGAAGCAGAATTTGCGCATCCGCATCAAGGTGCAGGCCGACGAAGAGACGCTGGTGCCGTCGCTCACCGCTGTCTATCCCGGCGCCGACTGGTATGAGCGCGAAGCCTACGATCTCTATGGCGTGCTGTTCTCCGGCCATCCGGACCTGCGCCGCATCCTCACGGATTACGGCTTCGAGGGCCATCCCCTGCGCAAGGACTTCCCGCTGACAGGTTTCGTCGAGGTGCGCTACGACGACGAAGCCAAGCGCGTGATCTACGAGCCGGTGGAATTGAAGCAGGAATTCAGGAACTTCGATTTTCTCTCGCCATGGGAAGGGACGGACTACGTCCTGCCGGGCGATGAGAAGGCGAAACAGTAGGGGCGGCGGCGTGGCGATGATCCGCGTAGCGCTACTAAGCCTGTTTTGCTGTGCCGGCTTGCAGAATGCTTTTGCGAACGACTGCAAAGTAGCTGGAGTGGATTGCTATTCGGCGGCGCGAGCTGTCGTGGCGAACGACACGGTGAAGAACTGCCCGACGATATTTCGTATCAAGCCTGCGATGCAGATTGAATTGGACCAGATTTTGAACGCCTTGCGCGATGCTGGAGAGCTGGCCGATCTCCAGCCTTCCAACGAGACCATTGAGCAATGCGAGCAGAGAGCAAAAGAATATGTGGCCGGGCCGCAGACGGTCCGCTTCATGGAACTGACGCCGTCAGCCAAGGAAAGGCTTGGAATCTAGCATGACCGAGCACTCCGTCCGCAACTTTAACATCAACTTCGGACCGCAGCACCCTGCGGCACACGGTGTTTTGCGTCTTGTGCTGGAGCTTGACGGCGAGGTGGTCGACCGCGTCGATCCGCATATCGGCTTGCTGCATCGCGGCACGGAAAAGCTGATCGAGCACAAGACCTATCTGCAGGCCGTGCCCTATCTCGACCGGCTCGATTATTGCGCGCCGATGAATCAGGAGCATGCCTTCGCGCTCGCCACCGAGCGCCTGCTCGGCATCGAGGTGCCGAAGCGCGGTCAGTTGATCCGCGTGCTCTATTCCGAGCTCAGCCGCATCATGTCGCATATCCTCAATGTGACGACGCAGGCGCTCGATATCGGCGCCCTGACGCCGCCGCTGTGGGGTTTCGTCGAACGCGAAAAGCTGATGGTGTTTTATGAGCGCGCTTCCGGCTCGCGCATGCATGCGGCCTATTTCCGTCCGGGCGGTGTGCACCAGGATCTGCCGGCGAAGCTGGTCGAGGACATCGGCAAGTGGATCGACCCGTTCCTGAAGTCGCTTGACGACCTCGACAAGCTGCTTACCGGCAACCGCATCTTCAAGCAACGCAATGTCGATATCGGTATAGTGTCGCTTGCCGACGCCTGGGCCTGGGGTTTTTCCGGCGTCATGGTGCGCGGCTCGGGTGCTGCCTGGGATTTGCGCAAGTCGCAGCCTTATGAATGCTATTCCGAGATGGATTTCGACATCCCGATCGGCAAGAACGGCGACTGCTACGACCGTTATCTCGTGCGCATGGAAGAGATGCGCCAGTCGGCCAAGATCATGCGCCAGTGCGTCGACCTTCTGCTCGGCAAGGAGAGCACCGGGCCCGTGTCGAATCTCGACGGCAAGGTGGTGCCGCCCAAGCGCCAGGCGATGAAGCGCTCGATGGAAGCGCTGATCCACCACTTCAAGCTCTATACCGAGGGTTACCGCGTGCCGGCCGGCGAGGTCTATGCCGCGGTCGAGGCGCCGAAGGGCGAGTTCGGCGTCTATCTCGTCTCCGACGGTACCAACAAGCCATACCGCTGCAAGCTGCGCGCGCCCGGCTTCGCGCATCTGCAAGCCATGGATTTCCTCTGCCGTGGCCACATGCTGGCCGACGTCACTGCCGTCCTGGGTTCCCTCGACATCGTGTTTGGTGAGGTCGATCGCTAAATGTCAGTCCGCCGTCTCGCAGAAGCAAGCGTCCAGCCAGCCACCTTCGCCTTCAACCGGGCGAATGCGGCGGTTGCGAAGCAATGGATCAAGAAATATCCGAAGGGCCGGGAGCAGTCGGCGATCATTCCCTTGCTGATGATTGCGCAGGAGCAGGAAGGCTGGGTCACCAAGGCGGCGATCGAGACGATTTCGGACATGCTCGGCATGCCGCGCATTCGCGGCCTCGAAGTCGCGACCTTCTACACGCAGTACCAGCTCAATCCGGTCGGCACGCGCGCGCATATCCAGGTCTGCGGCACCACGCCCTGCATGCTGCGCGGCTCGGAAGCGCTGATGGATGTGTGCCGCTCGAAAATCCATCACGACCAGTTCCACACCAACGAGAAGGGCACGCTGTCGTGGGAGGAAGTCGAATGCCTCGGCGCCTGCGTCAACGCGCCGATGGTGATGGTCTTCAAGGATACGTTCGAGGATCTGACGCCCGAGCGGCTGGCCGAAATCATCGATCTTTACGATGCGGGCAAGGGCGCCTCGGTTCCCACGGGACCGCAAAACGGCAGAACCGGCTCGGAGCCGGCGCCTGGCCTGACGACGCTGAAGAGCGAAAAGGCGATCCTCAAAGCAACGCGCGACAAGGAAGCCAGGGCGGCGAGCAAGGCTGCCCACGCGGCGCCCGACGCGATCATTGCAGCGCCTGTTCCGGCGCCTGCCGCTCCTGCAGCGGCCGCCCCGGTCGCGCCATCCAACGCCGGCAAGCCGAAAACCGATGCGCCGGAAACCAGCTCGGCGTTGAAGTCGCCCTCCAGGGCCAAGGTTGCACCGGCGGCGGAAAAAGCGGCGAGCGTCCCGGCGCCCCTGCATTCGGCCGCCAACGCCAACACCGCGGCGCCTGAAGTCGAGAAGGTCGCCAAGCAGCGTAATGGCCCGAAGACCACCGCCACGCCGGCAACTGCCTTCACCGCGCCGGAATTCAAGGCGCCAGCGGCCAAGGCCACGGTGGCCCCGGCCGTAAAGGCGCCGGCAGCCAGGCCCGCAAAGCCGTCGCTCGAGGACAAGAACCGTCCGGCCGGAATCGACAGGCCGGCTGCGGTCGACGATCTCAAGCTGATCTCGGGCATCGGCCCGAAGATCGAGGGCATCCTTCATTCGCTTGGCATCTTCACCTTCACACAGGTCGCATCCTGGAATAAGGCCGAGCGCGACTGGGCGGATGGATATCTCGCTTTCCAGGGCCGCATCGAGCGCGACGACTGGGGCAAGCAGGCCAAGGCGCTCGCCAAGGGCGGCGTCGCCGAATACATCCGCGTCTTCGGCAAGGAGCCACGTTGATGGCTGAAGCGCAAAGCACCGGATCTTTGCTGTCGCTGCGCAGCATTGTCATCGGCGTTGTCTGCATCGCTGCTGCCAACATCCTTCTGGAGGGGCTTCGGCGCCTCGTCGAATTGCCGTTTTCGGATACCCTGGAATCGATGGCCGCGACCGGCATGGGCGTGCTGGTGTGGTTCTCGATCGTCTTGCGGGGAAAGAGGTAAGTCATGCTGGCTGACAAAGACCGCATCTTCAACAACATCTACGGCCTGTTCGATAAGTCGCTGGCCGGCGCGATGGCGCGCGGCGCCTGGGACAACACGCCCGGCATCATCGCCAAGGGGCGCGAGTGGATCGTCAACGAGATGAAGGCGTCAGGCCTGCGCGGCCGCGGCGGCGCCGGCTTCCCGACCGGGCTGAAATGGTCGTTCATGCCCAAGCAGAGCGACGGAAGGCCGAGCTATCTCGTTGTCAACGCCGACGAATCCGAGCCCGGCACGTGCAAGGACCGCGATATCCTGCGCAACGATCCGCACACGCTGGTCGAGGGCTCGTTCATCGCCGGCTTCGCCATGGGCGCGGTCGCCGCCTACATCTATGTGCGCGGCGAGTTCATCCGCGAGCGCGAGGCGCTGCAGCGCGCCATCGACGAGGCCTATGAGGCCAGGCTGATCGGCAAGAACAACACGTCCGGCTACGATTTCGACATCTACATGCATCACGGCGCCGGCGCCTATATATGCGGCGAGGAAACAGCACTTCTGGAAAGCCTCGAAGGCAAGAAGGGCCAGCCCCGGCTGAAGCCGCCATTCCCAGCCAATGTCGGCTTGTACGGTTGTCCGACAACCGTGAACAATGTCGAGTCCATTGCGGTCGCGCCGACCATTTTGCGCCGTGGCGCCGCCTGGTTCTCGTCCTTCGGCCGGCCCAACAATGTCGGCACCAAGCTGTTTTGCATCTCCGGCCACGTCAACAATCCGTGCACCGTCGAAGAGGCGATGTCGATCCCGTTCCGCGAGCTGATCGAGACGCATTGCGGTGGCATTCGCGGCGGCTGGGACAATCTCCTCGCGGTCATTCCGGGCGGCGCTTCGGTGCCGCTGGTGCCGGCCGAGCAGATCATCGATGCGCCGATGGATTTCGATGCTTTGCGCGACCTGAAATCCGGGCTCGGCACGGCGGCTGTCATCGTCATGGACAAATCGACCGATATCGTGAAGGCGATCGCCAGGCTTTCCTATTTCTACAAGCATGAGAGCTGCGGCCAGTGCACGCCATGCCGCGAAGGCACCGGCTGGATGTGGCGGGTGATGGAGCGGCTGGTGCGCGGCGAGGCGCAGAAGCGCGAGATCGACATGCTGCTCGACGTCACCAAACAGGTGGAGGGTCATACGATCTGCGCGCTGGGCGATGCCGCGGCATGGCCGATCCAGGGTCTGATGCGGCATTTCCGCGGCGAGGTGGAGCGGCGCATCGACGAGTTTTCGCGCAACGCGCACCGAGCCGAACCGGTGATGGTGGCTGCTGAGTAGATTGAAATCGGGCGCAAGCCCCGGACAGAAATATAGGGGCGGGGCTGACGAAGAAACGACCAGGAGATGTCTATGGCGCCCTATTCGAACCCTTTGATGCCCAATTTGGACCAGCTTGAGAAGATGAACCAGGATTTGACAAGGATGATGCCGAAGGAGATGGCCAGCGCCGTCAACCTTCTCGCGCATCCTGTCGCTGGTGCCGCCGCCATGTCGGCGCTGGGCTTCGGCCTTGCCAACCATGCCTTTGGCGTGTGGCTAGGCGCCTTGTCGGGTGCTGCCGAGGCATCGCAGCGGATTTTCCAGCCGATCATCGACGATTTCGAACAGCGCAGCCAAGGGTTCGCCGAGACCGCCCCCGCCACCAAGGCGCGCGCGGCGACCAGAACCCTGATCGCCGAGGCGCAGAGTTTTGCCCAGGATGTGACCGATATTGCCGCTCTCACCGTCGATGCCGAGCCGGAGAAGACCGAGGCCGTCGCCGAAGGCGCGACGATCGGATTGATGCCGGAGGATTTCAGACAGCCCAAGGCCGTGGCTCGTCCGGCCAAGCCGTCGGATCTCAAGGCGATCACCGGCGTTGGGCCGAAGCTGGAAAAGGTGCTGAACGGCCTCGGCATCTGGACCTTTGCCCAGATCGCCGCCTGGGCGCCAGAAGAGATCGCCTGGGTCGAGGACTACCTGTCGCTCACCGGCCGTATCGGCCGCGACGAGTGGACCCGCCAGGCCGCGGCGCTGACGCTGGCCGCCAAGGCGAAGAAGTAGGGGTGGCAGGCATGGAGATCCACGACAGGAGCGATGTTCTCGATGTGCGCAATGCCATCGTCAGCAACTCCAGATTTGACGATGTGAACTTGTCGAACACGCAGTTTCACAACGTCGACCTGTCGGCGGCCGTTGTGGAGGACGCGAACCTCTCGGACGCGTTTTTCAGCAATGTGAATATGAGCAATTTGAAGATAGAAAACGCTGAAGTCGCCGGCATGATGATCAATGGCATTAGGCTGAGCGATCTGTTTCAGGCATATGAGACGGCGCAGACCGCCAGGGGCAATTGATGGCAAAGCTCAAGGTCGACGGGAAAGAGATCACTGTACCCGACCACTACACGTTGCTGCAGGCGGCCGAGGACGCCGGCGCGGAAGTGCCGCGCTTCTGCTTCCATGAGCGGCTGTCGATTGCCGGCAATTGCCGCATGTGCCTGATCGAGGTGAAGGGCGGGCCGCCCAAGCCGCAGGCCTCCTGCGCCATGAATGTGCGCGACCTGCGTCCGGGACCCAATGGCGAGGCGCCTGAAATCTTCACCAACACGCCGATGGTCAAGAAGGCCCGCGAAGGCGTGATGGAATTCCTGCTGATCAACCATCCGCTGGATTGCCCGATCTGCGACCAGGGCGGCGAATGCGACCTGCAGGACCAGGCGATGGCCTTCGGCGTCGATTCCTCGCGCTATCACGAGAACAAGCGCGCGGTCGAAGACAAGTATATCGGCCCACTGGTCAAGACGGTGATGAACCGTTGCATCCACTGCACGCGCTGCGTTCGCTTCACCACGGAAGTTGCGGGCATTTCCGAGCTTGGCCTGATCGGCCGCGGCGAGGATGCCGAGATCACCACCTATCTCGAAAGCGCCATGACCTCCGAGCTGCAGGGCAATGTCATCGACCTCTGCCCGGTCGGCGCGCTGACCTCCAAGCCTTTCGCCTTTCAGGCACGGCCGTGGGAGCTGACCAAGACAGAATCCATCGACGTCATGGACGCCGTCGGCTCGGCAATCCGCGTCGACAGCCGTGGCCGCGAGGTGATGCGCATCCTGCCGCGCGTCAATGAAGCGGTGAACGAGGAGTGGATTTCCGACAAGACCCGCTTCATATGGGACGGATTGCGCACGCAGCGCCTCGACCGCCCCTATGTCCGCAAGGACGGAAAGTTGGCGCCGGCCAGCTGGGCCGAAGCGTTCGTTGCGATCAGGGATGCGGTGTCGAATGCTGCGCCCGAGAAAATCGGCGCGATTGCGGGCGATCTTGCCGCCGTCGAGGAAATCTACGCGCTGAAGCAGCTTATGGCTGCGTTGGGCTCGAAGAACACCGATTGCCGCCAGGACGGCGCCGCACTCGATCCCGCGCTCGGCCGCGCCAGCTACATCTTCAACCCCACCATCGAGGGCATCGAGCAGGCCGACGCGGTGCTGATCATCGGCGCCAATCCGCGCTTCGAGGCCTCGGTGCTCAATGCCCGCATCCGCAAGCGCTGGCGGATCGGCAATCTGCCGGTCGGCGTCATCGGCGAGGTCGGCGACACGCGTTACGACTACGAACAGCTCGGCGCCGGCCCGGAGTCGCTGAAAGACCTGGCCGACGGCAACGGGAAGTTCTTCCAGGTGCTGAAGAAGGCGACGCATCCGCTGATCATCGTCGGCCAGGGCGCGCTGTCGCGTGCCGACGGCGCGGCGGTGCTCGGCCAGGCGGCGAAACTCGCCACGGCCGTCAACGCTGCGCGCGCCGACTGGAACGGCTTTGCCGTGCTGCACACTGCGGCCGCGCGCGTCGGCGGTCTCGATGTCGGCTTCGTGCCTGGCAAGGGCGGCAAGAACGTTGCCGGCATGCTGGGGGAGAGCGAGGTTCTGTTCCTGCTCGGCGCCGACGAGGTCGACATGTCCAAGACCGGCGGCGCCTTCGTCGTCTATGTCGGCACGCATGGCGACGCCGGTGCGCACCGCGCCAATGTCATCCTGCCGGGAGCCGCCTACACCGAAAAGTCCGGCACCTATGTCAACACCGAGGGACGCGTGCAGCAGACCAACCGCGCGGGCTTCGCGCCGGGCGACGCGCGCGAAGACTGGGCGATCCTGAGGGCATTGTCCGATGTGCTGGGCAAGAAACTACCCTTCGATTCGCTGCAGCAGTTGCGCGCCAAACTTTATGGCGAATACCCGCATCTCGCCCGCATCGATCATGTCGAAGCCGGCAATGCCGATGACGTCGCCAAGGTGGCGAAGCTCGGCGGGCGGCTGAACAAGGGCACTTTCACCTCGCCGGTCACGGATTTCTATCTGACCAACCCGATCGCGCGGGCCTCCGCCGTCATGGCGGAATGCTCGGCGCTGGCGAAAAACGGCTTCAGGCAGGCGGCAGAGTAGACATGGACACCTTCTTCTCCTTCTACGTGCTGCCGACGCTGATCATCCTTTTAAAGTCGGTCGTGCTGATCGTCGTTTTGCTGATCGGGGTTGCCTACCTGCTTTACGCCGACCGCAAGATCTGGGCGGCGGTGCAATTGCGCCGCGGCCCGAACGTCGTCGGCCCGTGGGGCACGCTGCAGGCTTTCGCCGATCTGCTGAAATTCGTCTTCAAGGAACCGGTCATTCCGTCCGGCGCCAACAAGGGCGTGTTCCTGCTGGCGCCGCTGGTGTCGGCCGTGCTGGCAATCTCGGCCTGGGCGGTCATTCCCGTCAATGCGGGCTGGGGGATCGCCAACGTCAATGTCGGCATCCTCTACGTCTTCGCCATCTCCTCGCTCGAGGTCTATGGCGTGATCATGGGCGGCTGGGCGTCCAACTCGAAATACCCGTTCCTCGGCGCGCTGCGCTCGGCGGCGCAGATGGTGTCCTACGAAGTCTCGATCGGCTTCGTCATCGTCACCGTGCTGCTCTGCGTCGGCTCGCTCAACCTGTCGGACATCGTGCTGTCGCAGCAGGATGGGCTGGGCACCAAGCTTGGCTTGCCCAACAGCTTCCTCGACTGGCACTGGCTGGCGCTGTTCCCGATGTTCGTCATTTTCTTCATCTCGGCGCTGGCCGAGACCAACCGCCCGCCCTTCGACCTGGTGGAAGCCGAGTCGGAACTCGTCGCCGGCCATATGGTCGAATACTCCTCGACGCCGTTCCTGTTGTTCTTCCTCGGCGAATACGTCGCCGTGGTGATGATGTGCGCGCTGGCCACCATCCTGTTCCTCGGCGGCTGGCTGCCGCCCTTCGACTTCGCCCCCTTCACCTGGGTGCCCGGCGTGATCTGGTTCGTGCTCAAGATCTGCCTGATGTTCTTCATGTTCTCGATGGTGAAGGCCTTCGTGCCGCGCTACCGCTACGACCAGCTGATGCGGCTGGGCTGGAAAGTCTTTCTGCCGATCTCCCTGTTCATGGTCGTTGCCACCGCGGCCTTCCTCAAAATCACGGGGTTTGCGTGATGTCCGCTTTTGGCCAGGCCGCAAAATCGCTGCTGCTGCAGGATTTCGTCAGCGCCTTCTTCCTGTCGATGCGCCAGTTCTTCGCGCCGAAGGAGACGATCAACTATCCGCACGAAAAGGGGCCGATCAGCCCGCGCTTCCGGGGCGAGCATGCTTTGCGCCGTTACCCCAATGGCGAAGAGCGCTGCATCGCCTGCAAATTGTGCGAAGCGATCTGTCCGGCGCAGGCGATCACCATCGAGGCCGGCCCGCGCCGCAATGACGGCACGCGCCGCACCGTGCGCTACGACATAGACATGGTGAAGTGCATCTATTGCGGCTTCTGCCAGGAAGCCTGCCCGGTCGACGCTATCGTCGAGGGGCCGAATTTCGAGTTCGCGACGGAGACGCGCGAGGAGCTTTACTACGACAAGGACAGGCTGCTGGCGAATGGCGACCGCTGGGAGCGCGAACTGGCGCGCAACATCTCGCTGGACTCGCCCTACCGCTGACATTTGACGCATGGACGGGGCGAGGGGCCTCGTCTAAGGACAACGCAACTTGCCGGCCGGAGGCGGTCGCAGAAATCAAACAGGACGGATGTCCTGTTTGGACAGGAACCCGGGGGATCCCCAATGCTGAGTGGACTAGAGGCGGCCTTTTTCTACCTCTTCGCCTTTGTCGCGGTGGCGTCGGCCTTCATGGTCATTTCGTCGCGCAACCCCGTGCATTCCGTGCTGTTCCTGATCCTGACCTTCTTCAACGCCGCCGGCCTGTTCATGCTGACCGGCGCCGAGTTCCTGGCGATGATCCTGCTTGTCGTCTATGTCGGCGCGGTCATGGTGCTGTTCCTGTTCGTCGTCATGATGCTCGATGTCGACTTCGCCGAGATGAAGGAAGGCGCCCTGCAATATGCGCCGATCGGCGCGCTGGTCGGGCTGATCCTGGCGGCCGAGCTGATCGTGGTGCTCGGCGGCTACACCTTCGCGCCGCAACTGGCCTCGACGGTCTCCAAACCCATCCCGGATCTTGCCGCGCGGACAAACACCGCAGCACTCGGCGACATCCTCTATACCGACTACCTCTACTACTTCCAGATTTCGGGCCTCATCCTGCTGGTCGCCATGATCGGCGCCATCGTGCTGACGCTGCGCCACAAGGAAGGGATCAAGCGGCAGTCGATCGCAGCCCAGGTCGGCCGCACGCCGGCGACAGGCATGGAAATCCGCAAGGTCAAGTCGGGCGAGGGGCTCTGACGATGTTCGGTCGTTTGAAGAAAAAATACTGGGGAGAGCAGGTTGCCTCTTGGCGGGTTGATTCGACTGAGAAGGCCTGGGTATTCGTCTGGAATCGCGACGGGAATCTTACGCTGAACATCAAGAGCGAAGATTTCACATACGTTCAGGGGGCAGGCCGGAATGATGCAACAGTTATCTTCGAGCCTTCTGCCATAGACAGCCTTTTGGACGCCATCGTATCCGCGCGTTCAATGATTCAACAAATGCCGGGAAAGGTTTGATCTGGCCATGGTCGTCGGCATCGCACATTACCTGACCGTATCGGCGATCCTGTTCACGCTGGGCGTGTTCGGCATCTTCCTGAACCGCAGGAACATCATCGTCATCCTGATGTCGATCGAGCTGATTCTTTTGGCGGTCAACATCAATTTCGTTGCCTTCTCGGCGGCATTGGGCGATCTCGTCGGCCAGGTGTTTGCCCTGTTCGTGCTGACGGTCGCCGCCGCCGAAGCGGCCATCGGTCTTGCCATTCTCGTCGTCTTCTTCCGCAACCGCGGCTCGATCGCGGTCGAAGACGTGAACCAGATGAAGGGTTGACGGGGCTAACATGTATCAAGCGATCGTCTTCCTTCCGCTGCTCGGCTTCCTGATCGTCGGTCTGTTCGGCAATTCGCTGGGCGCCAAGGCATCGGAATACATCACCTCGGGCTTCCTGGTGATCTCGGCCGTGCTGTCCTGGGTCGCCTTCTTCTCCGTCGGCTTCGGCGAAGGCGAGGTGTTCACCGTGCCGGTACTGCGCTGGATCCAATCCGGCGGCTTGGACGCGTCCTGGGCGCTCAGGATCGACACGCTGACGGTGGTCATGCTGGTGGTGGTCAACACGGTGTCGGCGCTGGTCCACATCTATTCGATCGGCTACATGCACCACGATCCGAACCGGCCCCGCTTCTTTGCCTATCTGTCGCTGTTCACCTTCGCCATGCTGATGCTGGTGACGGCCGACAATCTGGTGCAGATGTTCTTCGGCTGGGAAGGGGTGGGTCTCGCCTCCTATTTGCTGATCGGCTTCTGGTACAAGAAGCCGTCGGCCAATGCCGCTGCGATCAAGGCCTTCGTCGTCAACCGCGTCGGCGATTTCGGCTTTGCGCTCGGCATTTTCGGCGTCTTCGTTTTGTTCGGCTCGGTCAATCTCGGCACCATCTTCGCCAATGCCGCGACGTTCATTCCGGCCGAAGGCGCACCACAAGGCGCCGCCGTGCTGACCTTCCTCGGCTATGCGCTGGACAAGCAGGCGGCCATGACCATCGTCTGCCTGCTGCTGTTCATGGGCGCCATGGGCAAGTCGGCGCAGGTGCCGCTGCACACCTGGCTGCCGGACGCCATGGAAGGCCCGACGCCGGTTTCCGCGCTGATCCATGCCGCCACCATGGTTACGGCCGGCGTGTTCATGCTGGCCCGGCTGTCGCCGCTGTTCGAACTGTCGCATTCGGCGCTGACCGTGGTGACCTTCATCGGCGCCTTCACCGCCTTCTTCGCGGCGACCGTCGGCCTGGTCCAGAACGACATCAAGCGCGTCATCGCCTATTCGACCTGCTCGCAGCTCGGCTACATGTTCGTCGCGCTCGGCGTCGGCGCCTATGGCGCGGCGATCTTCCATCTGTTCACGCATGCCTTCTTCAAGGCGCTGCTGTTCCTGGGCTCCGGCTCGGTCATCCATGCCGTGTCCGACGAGCAGGACATGCGCAAGATGGGTGGCCTGCGGAAGCTCATTCCGAAGACCTACTGGATGATGGTGATCGGCACGCTGGCACTGACCGGCGTCGGCATTCCGGTGACCGTCATCGGCACCGCCGGCTTCTTCTCCAAGGATGCCATCATCGAGGCTGCCTTTGCCGGCCACAATTCGGTCGCCGGCCTCGCTTTTGTCCTGCTGGTCATCGCCGCCTGCTTCACCTCCTTCTACTCCTGGCGGCTGATCTTCATGACCTTCCACGGCGAGCCGCGGGCGAGCCACGACGTCATGCACCATGTCCATGAATCGCCGCCGGTGATGCTGGTGCCGCTGTTCATCCTGGCCGCGGGCGCGCTGTTTGCCGGCGTTGTCTTTCATGGCGCCTTCATCGGCGAAGCCTATGCCGAATTCTGGAAGGCGTCGCTGTTCACGCTGCCGGGCAACCACATCCTGCACGAGATCCATGAATTGCCGCTGTGGGTCGAGCTGGCACCGTTCGTCGCCATGATCATCGGCTTTGCCGTCGCCTGGAAGTTCTACATCCGCTCGCCGGAGCTGCCCCGGAGCGTCGCCGCCAACCATCGGCTGCTCTATGCCTTCCTGCTCAACAAATGGTACTTTGACGAGCTCTACGACGTCCTGTTCGTGCGGCCGGCAAAGGCGCTGGGCAGGTTCTTGTGGAAGACCGGCGACGGCACCATCATCGACGGGCTCGGCCCTGACGGCATTTCGGCGCGTGTCGTCGACGTCACCGACCGCGTCGTCAAGCTGCAGACCGGCTATCTCTATCACTATGCCTTCGCCATGCTGATCGGCGTGGCCGCACTCGTCACCTGGATGATGCTCTGATGACCGCCTGGCCAATCCTCTCGCTGGTCACGTTCCTGCCGCTCGTAGGTGTGCTGCTGATCCTGTTCATCAGGGATGACAGCCCGAATGCGCGTCGCAACATCCGCGCCATCGCGTTCACGACGACAGCAGCCACCTTCATCATCTCGCTGTTCATCTGGACCGGCTTCGACAATTCGCAAGCCGGCTTCCAGTTCGTCGAGAAGTTTGCCTGGCTGGATTCCGGCATCTCCTACCATATGGGCGTCGACGGCATTTCGATGCTGTTCGTCATCCTGACGACGTTCCTGATGCCGCTCTGCATCCTGGCGTCGTGGGAAGCGATCGACAAGCGGGTCAAGGCCTACATGATCGCCTTCCTGCTCTTGGAAACGCTGATGATCGGCGTGTTCTGCGCGCTCGACATCGTGCTGTTCTACGTCTTCTTCGAGGCCGGCCTGATCCCGATGTTCATCATCATCGGCGTCTGGGGCGGCAAGCGCCGCGTCTATGCCTCGTTCAAGTTCTTCCTCTACACGTTGGCCGGCTCGGTGCTGATGCTGCTCGCCATCATGGCGATGTTCTTCCAGGCGGGCACCACCGACATCCCGACGCTGCTGACCCACAACTTCCCGGCCCACATGCAGACATGGCTATTTCTGGCCTTCTTCGCCTCCTTCGCGGTGAAGATGCCGATGTGGCCGGTGCACACCTGGCTGCCCGACGCCCACGTCGAAGCGCCGACGGCGGGCTCGGTGATCCTGGCCGGCATCCTGTTGAAAATGGGCGGGTACGGCTTCCTGCGCTTTTCCCTGCCGATGTTCCCGCTGGCCTCGGAAATGTTCGCGCCGCTGGTGTTTACGCTGTCGGTCGTCGCCATCATCTACACCTCGCTGGTGGCGCTGATGCAGGAGGACATGAAGAAGCTGATCGCCTATTCCTCCGTCGCCCATATGGGCTTCGTCACCATGGGCATCTTCGCCATGAACCAGGAAGGCGTGCAGGGCGCGATCTTCCAGATGCTGAGCCACGGCCTCGTCTCGGGCGCGCTGTTCCTGTGCGTCGGCGTCATTTACGACCGCATGCACACGCGCGAGATCGACGCCTATGGCGGCTTGGTCAACAACATGCCGAAATACGCCACGGTGTTCCTGATCTTCACCATGGCCAATGTCGGCTTGCCGGGCACGTCAGGTTTCGTTGGCGAGTTCCTGACCATGCTCGGCGTGTTCCGGGTCAACACCTGGGTGGCTTTCTTCGCCGCCACCGGCGTCATCCTGTCGGCGGCCTACGCGCTCTGGCTCTACCGCCGGGTGATCTTCGGCGCGCTGACCAAGGAAAGCCTGAAGGGCCTGCTCGATCTGTCGACGCGCGAGAAGGCAATCATCTACCCGCTGGTCGTGCTGGTCATCTTCTTCGGCGTTTATCCCGCTCCCGTCTTCGATGCCACGGCCCAGTCGGTCAAGGCGCTCGTCACCAATGTCACCGCATCCATCGGCGCCGCGCAGACCGCGGCGGCGAACTGACCAGAGGTTTTGCGAACCATGACGCCGGACCTTTACTCCAGCCTTTCGCTCTCGACGCCGGAGCTGATCCTCGCCATCGGCGCGCTGGCGCTGTTGATGGTGGGCGCCTATTCGCGCGCCAACACTGCCATTCTGGTGACTGTCCTTGCCGTCGCCGTGCTGGTGATCGCAGGCCTATGGCTGATCTTTCCCACGGGACAGGGCGCAGCCTACGGCAACGCCTTCATCCAGGATCCGTTCTCCCGCTTCATGAAGGTGCTGTCGCTGATCGGTTCGGCGGTGACGCTGGTGATGTCGATGCGCTTCGCCAGGCAGGAGCATTTCGACAAGTTCGAATACCCGGTGCTGATCCTGCTCTGCACGCTCGGTATGATGCTGATGATCTCGGCCAACGGCATGATCGGGCTCTATCTCGGCCTCGAGCTGCAGTCGCTGGCGATTTACGTGCTGGCCGCGATCAATCGCGACAATCTGCGTTCGACCGAGGCCGGTTTGAAGTATTTTGTGCTGGGCGCGCTGTCGTCGGGCATGCTGCTTTACGGCATCAGCCTCATTTACGGCTACACTGGCAATGTCGGCTTCCAGGAAATCGCCTCGGCGCTTGGCAGCGGTGAGCGCCAGCTCGGCCTCGTCGTCGGCCTGGTTTTCGTTTTGGCCGGCCTTGCCTTCAAGATTTCCGCGGTGCCGTTCCACATGTGGACGCCCGATGTCTACGAGGGCGCGCCGACGCCGGTCACCGCCTTCCTGGCGGCTGCCCCCAAAATGGCGGCAATGGCGCTGATCGTGCGCGTCACCATGGGCGCCTTCAAGCCGATCGCTTCCGACTGGCAGCAGATCATCGTCTTCATCTCGATCGCCTCGATGGCGCTCGGCTCCTTCGCCGCGATCGGCCAAACCAACATCAAGCGGCTGATGGCGTACTCCTCGATCGGCCATATGGGCTACGCGCTGGTCGGCCTAGCCGCCAACAGCCAGGCCGGCGTGCGCGGCGTCGCCATCTACATGCTGATCTATCTCGTCATGACGCTCGGCACCTTCGCCTTCATCCTCGCCATGCGGCGCAAGGAAGGCAATGTCGAGCATATCAGCGATCTCGCCGGTCTGTCGTCGACCAACCCGATCATGGCGACGATCCTGACCATCCTGATGTTCTCGCTGGCCGGCATCCCGCCGCTCGCCGGCTTCTGGGGGAAATGGTACGTGTTCCTCGCCGCCATCAACGCCAATCTCTATGCGCTGGCGATCATCGGCGTGCTGGCCTCTGTGGTGGGCGCTTTCTACTATCTGCGCATCATCAAGATCATGTGGTTCGACGAACCGGCCGGCGGCTTCGTGCCGATGGCGGTTGAGCTGCGCCTCGTGCTTGGTGTCTCCGGCGCTTTCGTGCTGTTCTATGTGCTGATCGGCGGTCCGATCGCGACCTACGCCGAAGCCGCCGCCAAGACATTTTTCTGACCGGATGGCATTTCGGCTGGCTCCAACCTCTGAGACGGAAGGGTTCCGGCTCGAGGCGCATGACAGTGTGGGTTCCACCAACACGCTGGCGCTGGACCATGCAAGGGCAGGCGATCCCGGCAAATTGTGGGTCGTTTCCAAGAAGCAGGAAAGCGGCCGTGGCCGCCGCGGCAGGGCCTGGGTATCGCCCGAGGGCAATCTGGCGGCGACATTGCTGGTCATCACCGGCGGTGAGTTGCGTCTGGCGGCGACGCTGGGCTTCGTCGCGGGCCTGTCGCTGGCCGATGCGCTCGACGCCGTGGTGCCGAAGGGCAGGATCGCTATCGGCCTCGACGGCGCCAGCCAGGGGCAGAACCGCTTCGAGCTGAAATGGCCGAACGATGTGCTGGCCTCCGGCGCCAAGCTGGCCGGCATCCTGCTGGAATCGGCCATTCTCGATGGCGGCCGTTTCGCGGTGGCGGTGGGCATCGGCGTCAATGTGGTGGCGCATCCGCCGGATTTGCCGTATCCGGCGACATCGCTTCAGGCGCTGGGCGCGACATGCGACGCCGAAACGCTGTTCTTGGCGCTGTCCGATGCCTGGACCGATAATGCCCGGCTGTGGGATGACGGACGCGGGCTCGACGCCATCCGGCGTCGCTGGCTATCGCGCGCGGCGGGGCTTGGCGGCGAGGTTGCTGTCAGGATTGACGGGAATGTGGTGCGCGGTACCTTCGAGACCATTGACGCGGACTGCCGTTTCGTGATCCGCGATGATGAGGGGTCGGTCGTGACGGTAGCCGCCGGCGACGTGCATTTCGGCGCCGTCGCGTCGGCAAAGATTTAGGGCTGGCCGCAAGGGCCGGGAAGGGAAAATTGATGGCGAAAGCGCAAAACGCCGAACTCGTCTTCGTGCCGCTCGGCGGCGTCGGCGAGATCGGCATGAACTTCGCCCTTTACGGCTATGGGCCGCCTAGCGCGCGCGAGTGGATCGTCGTCGATGTCGGCGTGACCTTTCCCGATGCGGCGCATCCGGGCGTCGACCTGATCCTGCCCGATACCCGCTTCATCGAGGAGAACCTCGCCGGCCTGCGCGGCATCATCATCACCCACGCGCATGAAGACCATTACGGGGCGCTGCTCGACATCTGGCCGAAGCTGAAGGCGCCGGTGTGGATGACACCGTTCAGCGCCGGCCTGCTGGACGCCAAGCGCCAGGGCGAGCAGGGCGCGCCGAAGAAAATTCCGGTGACGATCTACCGGGCAGGCGAAACATTCACTGTCGGCCCGTTCTCGATCGAGGCCATTCCGGTGGCGCACTCGATCCCCGAGCCGATGTCGCTGGCGATCACCTCGCCGGCCGGCACCGTCATCCATACCGGCGACTGGAAGATCGATCCGGAACCGACGATCGGTCCGAAAACCGACGAGGCGCGGTTTCGCGCCTATGGCGACAAGGGTGTGCTGGCGCTGATCTGCGATTCCACCAATGCGCTGCGCGAAGGCGAATCGCCGTCGGAAGTGGCGGTGGGCGAAGGCCTCAGGGGCGTCATCCAGAGCGCTGTCGGCCGTGTCGCCGTCACCACCTTCTCCTCCAATGTCGGACGCATCGTCTCCATCGCCAAGGCGGCGCGCGATGCCGGCCGCCAGTGCCTGGTGCTCGGCCGCTCGCTGAAGCGGGTCATCGATGTCGCCGGCGAACTCGGCTACATGGACGGGCTGCCGGAGTTCATCGCCGAGGAGGATTTCGGCTTCATCCCGCGCGAGAACCTGGTCATCATCTGCACCGGCAGCCAAGGCGAGGCGCTGGCGGCACTGGCAAAACTTTCGCGCGACGAGATGAAATCGGTGTCGCTGACGGCCGGCGACACGGTGGTGTTTTCCTCACGCACCATTCCCGGCAACGAGAAGGCGATCCTCGAGATCAAGAACCGCCTCATCGACCTCGGCATCAAGATCATCGAGGATGGCGACGCGCTTGTGCATGTCTCCGGCCATCCCCGCCGCAGCGAATTGCGCAGGATGTATGAGTGGGTGCGGCCGCAGATCGGCGTTCCCGTGCATGGCGAAGCCGCGCATCTGGTGGCGCAGGGATCGCTGATGTCGACGTCGGGCATCGGCCAGGTGGCGCAAGTGCGCGACGGCGACATGCTGCGGCTGGCGCCGGGTCCGGCCACGATCATCGACCAGGTGCCGTTCGGCCGCATCTACAAGGACGGCAGGCTGATCGGCACCGACCAGGCGATGGGCATACGCGACCGGCGCAAGCTATCCTTCGCCGGCCATGTCGCGGTCAATGTCGTGCTCGACGATAAATATGAGCTCGCCGGCGATCCCGATCTGGTCGCCATCGGCGTCGCCGAGGCCGATGCCCGTGGCGAAAACATGGAAGATCTGATGCTCGACGCGGCCGTCGGCGCGGTCGACTCGCTCCCTCGCCCGCGCCCCCAGGGCCTCGATCTGGTGCAGGAAGCGGTGCACCGCGCCGGGCGCGGCGCCGCCAACGAGGCCTGGGGCAAGAAGCCGCTGGTGACGGTGTTTGTGACGAGGTGAGGGAATAGGCAGTAGGCGGTAGGCAGTGGAGAAAAATGCAGATGTATCACTACTGCCTACTGCCCATTCCCTACTCCCTTAACTTGTGGAGCACTTCATGCTGGGACGCCTGAACCATGTAGCACTTGCCGTGCCGGACCTGGCCGCGGCGATTGCGGCCTATCGCGATACGCTTGGCGCGAAGGTCACCGCGCCGCAAGCGCTGCCCGAGCATGGCGTTACCGTGGTGTTCGTCGATGTCGGCAACACCAAGATCGAACTCCTGGAGCCGCTGGGCGAACGGTCGCCGATCGCGGCCTTTCTGGCGAAGAACCCCTCGGGTGGCATGCATCATGTCTGCTACGAGGTCGACGACATCCTTGTCGCGCGCGATCACCTCAAAGCGAGCGGCGCCCGCGTGCTGGGCGACGGCAATCCCAAAACCGGCGCCCACGGCAAGCCGGTGCTGTTCCTGCATCCCAAGGATTTCTTCGGCACGCTGGTCGAACTGGAGCAGGCATGAGCTGGATTTCGTTTGCCGCGCTGTTCTTCATCACCTGGTGGCTGATGCTGTTCATCGTGCTGCCGTTCAGCGTCAAGACGCAGGATGACGACCAGGACGTGACGCTGGGCACGGTTGCGAGCGCGCCGCGCGGACCGCATATGCTGCGCGCCGTGATCCGCACCACCATCGTCACGGCTGTCGTCATGGGGGTTTTCTACAGCCTGACGCACGGGCTGGGTTACAGCCTCGACGAAGTCCCCCACATCATCCCCGAAGCCAGCCAGACACCGGATAACTAACACTTTCCCGCCGACAGATCGGGTGGGGTGTTCGTGCCTGTTTCGGAGCGCCAAACTCAGGTTTTGGCTCACCAGCTTGCGATGCGCAATCGGCGGCCAGGCATGGCCCACCCGCATTAGAATCACGCCTTGGTGTCAGGCTGACGCAAGCTCACGTGATTTGGGAACAGGTTGATCTAACCAGATGATCGGGCAAAAAAAATGCAAGGCACAAGGCCTTGCAATTTAAACGCGTTCCGATCTGTTTTCCGGTTTCCGGCGGCAGCGGGTAACCGCGCCTAGATCGCATCCTCCCAAGACTTTGACCGCGTAGGAGAGCAGATTTTTCTCTACCCTCTCGGTTATCGGGGCACACTAGCCTAACCCCGATGAAATTGTCACGCAGAATTTTGCCCGCAAACGGGCAATCTGTGCTGCAGTGCACAATAGTGCGGCAGGCTTTGCTTGCGAAACGAACAACACCGGGGCTGCCGCATTAATGTGGCCAGGTGTGCTGCGTCGCTCAGACGCGCAACGCGTGTGTCAGCACTTTGCAGCCAAGCCATCACTTTGCACCTGAGCAATTATCGTTTTCGGTTCGAAGATCTTTGGAAGAAGAATCGATTTTTGCGATTTCGGGCCGATGCCGCGGGTCGGGTTTCCATTCCGTCACGAAATAGCTATGAAGCCGGGGCAAGCAAGCCAGCCGCGCCGATTCCGGTGCAGCCTCCTCTCTCACGGACCTGTCCATGCGTTTGTCGCAGTTTTTCCTGCCCATCCTGAAAGAAAATCCGCGCGAGGCCGAGATCGTCTCGCACCGGCTGATGCTGCGGGCGGGCATGATCCGCCAGCAGGGGCAGGGCAGCTTTTCCTGGCTGCCGCTGGGCAAGCTGGTGCTGGACAAGGTCTGCCGCATCATCCGCGAGGAACAGAACCGCGCAGGCGCGCTGGAAATCCTGATGCCGACCATCCAGTCAGCCGACCTGTGGCGCGAAAGCGGCCGTTATGACGACTACGGCAAGGAGATGCTGCGCATCAAGGACCGGCAGGACCGCGACATGCTCTACGGTCCGACCAACGAGGAAGTGGTTACCGAGATCGTGCGCGCCTACGTCAAGTCCTACAAGGATTTGCCGCTCAACCTCTACCACATCCAATGGAAGTTCCGCGACGAGGTGCGGCCGCGCTTCGGCGTCATGCGCTCGCGCGAATTCCTGATGAAGGACGCCTATTCCTTCGACCTCGATTTCGAGGGAGCCAAAGCCGCCTATAACCGCATGTTCGTATCCTATCTCCGAACGTTCACGCGCATGGGGCTGCAGGCCATTCCGATGCGAGCCGACACCGGGCCGATCGGCGGCGATCTCAGCCATGAATTCATCATCCTGGCCGACACCGGCGAGAGCCAGGTCTATTGCGACCGCGAATATCTGTCGCTCCAGGTGCCCGGCGAGAAAACCGACTTCGGCAATGACGTTGAGATCGCCGACATCGTCAAGACGTGGACGACGCCTTACGCCGCCACCGACGAGATGCATGACGAGGCGGCCTGGGACAAGCTTGGCGAAGCGGACCGGGTCTCGGCGCGCGGCATCGAGGTCGGCCACATCTTCCATTTCGGCGACAAATATTCCAAGCCCATGGGCGCCAAGGTGACCGGGCCCGACGGCAAGGATCATTTCGTCTCCGGCGGCTCCTACGGCATCGGCCCATCGCGCCTGGTGGCGGCGATCATCGAGGCCAGCCATGACGACAACGGCATCATCTGGCCGGAGGCGGTGGCGCCGTTCGACATCGGCCTGATCAACATGAAGGTGGGCGACGCCGACTGCGACCGCGTCTGCGGCGAGCTCTATTCCGCCTTCACCGGTGCCGGCAAGGACGTGCTCTACGACGACACCGACCAGCGTCCGGGCGGCAAGTTCGCCACCGCCGATCTGATCGGCCTGCCCTGGCAGGTGATCGTCGGACCGCGCGGCGTTGCCGCCGGCGAGATCGAGATCAAGAACCGCCGGACCGGCGAGCGCGAGACGCTGCCGGTCACGGAGGCCAGGAAACGCTTCGGTGCAATCGCATGAGCGAAGCCGCGGCAACGAAGCCTTCGGTCGCCAAGTCGCCGATCGCCAAATCTCCGGTCGCTGGCCCGTTCTCCATGTTCGAACGCATGGTCGCCTGGCGCTATTTGCGGTCGCGCCGCAAGGAGACGGTGATCTCGGTCATCGCCTCGATCTCCTTCCTCGGCATCATGCTCGGTGTCGCCACGCTGATCGTCGTCATGGCGGTGATGAACGGATTCCGGGCTGAGCTTCTGACCCGCATCCTCGGCGTCAACGGTCATCTGATCGTGCAGCCGCTGGATTCGCCGCTTGAGGACTACGCGCAGGTTGCCGCCCGCATCAACGGCGTGGCCGGCGTCAAATACGCCATTCCGCTGATCGACGGCCAGGTGCTGGCGCAAGGCAATGTCGGCGGTGGCATGGGCGCGCTGGTACGCGGCATACGCGCCGAAGACCTCGGCAAGATCGCCATCGTCGCCAACAACGTCAAGCAGGGTTCGCTCGCCGATTTCGACTCGGGCGAGGGCGTCGCCATCGGCAAGCGCATGGCCGAGAATCTCGGCCTCGTGCTCGGCGACACCATCACGCTGATCTCGCCGGACGGCGATGTGACGCCGATGGGCACGACGCCGCGGATGAAGGGCTACAAGGTGGCGGCGATCTTCGAGGTCGGCATGTCGGAGTATGACAGCTCCATCGTCTACATGCCGTTTTCCGAAGCGCAGCTCTATTTCAACATGGACGGCAGGGCGCAGACGATCGAGATCTATGTCGACAATCCCGACGATGTGGACGCGCTGAAACCGCTGGTCGATGCGGCGGCGCAGCGGCCAATCGACATGGTCGACTGGCGCCAGCGCAACGAGACGTTCTTTTCAGCACTTCAGGTCGAGCGCAACGTCATGTTCATGATCCTGACGCTGATCGTGCTGGTGGCGGCGCTCAACATCATTTCCGGCCTGATCATGCTGGTGAAGGACAAGGGCCACGACATCGCCATCCTGCGCACGATGGGCGCTACGCGCGCCGCCATCCTGCGCATCTTCCTGATGACGGGCGCTGCGATCGGCGTCACCGGCACGCTCGCCGGCGTGCTGCTCGGGGTGCTCATCTGCACCAACATCGAATCCATCCGCCAGTTCTTCTCCTGGATGACCGGCAAGGTGCTGTTCAATCCGGAGCTCTATTTCCTCAGCCAGTTGCCGGCAAAGATGGATCCGCGCGAGACCACCTATGTCATCCTGATGGCGCTCGGCCTGTCCTTCCTGGCCACCGTGTTTCCGGCGTGGCGGGCCGCCCGTCTCGATCCGGTCGAGGCCTTGAGATACGAATGAAGTCCGAGATCATTATCGAGCTGAAGAGCGTCGAGCGGCACTATGTCCAGGGGCCGCGCAAGCTCACCATTTTGAACGGCGCCGACTTTTCGCTGAAGCGCGGCGAGATGGTGGCGCTGGTGGCGCCATCGGGCACCGGCAAGTCGACGCTCTTGCACACTGCGGGCCTGCTCGAGCGCCCCGACGCCGGCGACGTCATTTTGGCCGGCCGCGCCTGCGGGCGGCTGTCCGATGACGAACGCACCGCGATCCGCCGCAACGATGTCGGTTTCGTCTATCAGTTTCACCATTTGCTGCCGGAGTTTTCGGCACTCGAAAACATCATGATGCCGCAGCTGATCAAGGGGCTCTCGCGCAAGGAGGCGTCGGAGCGCGCGGCACAGCTGCTCGACTACATGCAGATCGGCAAGCGCGCGTCGCACCGGCCGTCCGAATTGTCGGGCGGCGAGCAGCAGCGCGTCGCCATTGCCCGCGCGGTCGCCAATGCGCCCTTGCTGCTGCTCGCCGACGAGCCGACCGGCAATCTCGACCCGGTCACCGCCTCCTATGTCTTCGAGGCGCTTGGTGCGCTGGTCAAGCAGTCCGGCCTTGCCGCACTGATCGCGACCCACAATCACGAACTCGCCTCGCGCATGGACCGCCGGGTGACGTTGGCGGATGGCAAGGTCGTTCCGTCGTAGGCCCCAACTTCCTCATCCTAGGGTCTGCGCCGCGTCGCTGCGCTCCTTGCTCCGCCCTAGGATCACGAAGTGATTGGTGCGTGTCCCGATCGCAAAGGCATGCGATGCGCCCTGCGTCAGCACTGCCGTCAACCTTTCCTTAACCCTGCCCAAACCGGCTGTCAGGATTCGTCGGCATGCCGCTTTCCGCTCATTGACTTTCGAACAAAGTTAGAACAAAATACGAACATATCAACAACAGGAGAGAGTTATGAGCGATCTTGTTCAGGACGTCGTTTCGTTGGTGTGCATGAGTGCGTTTCTGGTTTCCATGGCTGTCTGGATCGGCGCCATGTGATGCAACTGCGGTTCGCCGCAGTGTTTTAGGCGGGCAGGAAGGCGCTGTGCCGTTGAAGCCTTTCTTGCCACCATGACGCTAGGCTGCCCCGCCAAGACAGGGAGCAAAAACCTCAGGTGTCGCCGATCGTGACGGCCCTTCTGGTGGCCGGTAATCTCGGACTGATTTTCCTTTTGATGACCGCGCCGCTCGGTTTGCGCACGGCGCGGCTGAGCCGCGTGGTTGCCGTGGACCGGCAGCGCCTCTGGCAGGCGCTGTGGCCGCTCGGCAGCGATGCCGGCTGGTCCGGCGAGATACTCTCGGCCCAGCCGCTGGACGGGCAGGGCACGGCCCGCATCCTGCTGTCCTGGGAGGGCCGGGACGGCCAGCCGATCGAGCGAAGGTCGCGCTTCGAGGACGTCGTCGAAGGCAGTCGTTTTTCGATGCGGGTCATCGAGGATACCGCGCTCGACGCGTCGTTCTGGAAGGATTTTTACGAGACCACTGAACTCACCTCGGAAGGTGCCGGCACGCGGGTGACGCTCAGTCAGACCGATCGCTATCGCGGCGTCGCCTTCCTGGTGTTCCGCTACTTCGCCATGCGCCGCGAGCTCGGCAAGCTGGAGATCTGGGCGAGGACCGGACAGTATCGCAAGGGCGGCTGGTTCGAGCATCCGCTGAGCCAGGTCGGTTTCGCCGTTCTGTCGGCTTTCATCCTTTGGCCGTTCTTCGGACTCAATCTCGGCGGCCTGGCGCTGGCCGCGATCCTGACCTCGGTGGTTGCCCTGCATGAGCTCGGCCACATGGCGGCCTTTCGGCTAACCGGTCATCGCAAGGCGCGGATGATCTTTATCCCGCTGCTCGGCGGCATCGCCATTGGCGGCCGGCCTTATGACAGCCGCTTCGAGGTCGCCTTCGTGGCGCTGATGGGCGCTGGTTTTTCCGCGTTCCTGGTACCGCTGCTGATCGTCGCCAGCGGGCTCGCATCCGGCGAGGGACATCGGCTCGCCGCGGCCCTTCTGGCGACGCTTGCCGGCTTTGCCGCGCTGTTCAACATCGCCAATCTGGTGCCGGTGTGGAAATTCGACGGCGGTCAGGTGCTGCGCCAGATCTGCCCGGGGCCGGTCGCCCTGGCGCTCGCCTCGTTTTCCCTGCTCTCGGCCTTGCTATGGCTTGGCTGGCTGGCCGGCTTTTCCCAAAGCTTTCTGCTGGTGGCGGGCGCCGTCTTTGCCATCCTCAGCCTGATGACAGTGGGTAGCGGGGTAAAACCGCGCCACGAATTGAAGCCGATCCGCATCTTCGACCGTTTCGCCATGGCCGGCGCGCTGCTGGCCGTCTTCGCCATTCACGGTTTCGGGCTGTTGTGGGCCTCGGCGCGGTTGCTTTGAGCGTTGGTCGAGGTGAGACTCAGCCGGCCTTGCGAGCCGGTTCTGCAGAAGTTGACTCCGCTGCCCCGAAAACATCCTCGAAGGCGGATTTCAGCGCCAGGTCGAAATCGCCCATGGTCACGGGCAGGCCGAGGTCGACCAGGCTGGTGACGCCGTGATCCGGCACGCCGCATGGCACGATGCCGCTGAAATGGCTGAGATCCGGCTCGACATTGACGGCAATGCCATGAAAGCTCACCCAGCGCCGCAGCCGGATGCCGATGGCCGCGATCTTGTCTTCAGCCGGCGAGCCGTCGGGCAGGGACGGGCGCTCGGGCCGCACCACCCAGACTCCGACGCGGTCCTCGCGGCGTTCGCCGCGTACATTGAAGGCGGCAAGCGTGCCGATGATCCACTGCTCGAGCGCGGCGACGAAGGCGCGCACATCCTCGCGCCGGCGCTTCAGGTCAAGCATGACATAGGCAACCCGCTGCCCCGGCCCGTGATAGGTGTATTCGCCGCCGCGCCCCGCGGCAAAGACCGGGAAACGGTCGGGGTCGATCAAGTCCTCGATGCGGGCGCTGGTGCCGGCGGTGTAAAGCGGCGGATGCTCGACCAGCCAGACCATCTCGGCGGCCGCACCCGTGCGGATCGCCTCGGCGCGCGCTTCCATCAGAGCCAGCGCATCGGTGTAGCCGGTCAGGCCAGGCTCGATGCGCCATTCGACCGGCGCTGACCCGGGCAAGGGCAGGAACGACGTGGCGATCTGGCTGCGTTCGGTCATGGCTTTTCGTTTTTCGCTTAATGCACGCCGCTTGGCGAAACCGGCTTGCGCTCTGGGGCCAAATGCATTTGCCCTTCATATGGCGGTATCCGGCTGAAACGTCCAGTTCGCCACGCATTTCGGCCTTCGCGCACGACCCCGAAGATAGGAACGATCTTCGGAAAGGATCATGCGCCAAATCAAAGTGCTGCAGCGTCCTTTGCGCGTCCCACAGGACGCGCGGCGCTGTAGAGGCCGATATGCCAATTTGCGGCGATTATTGCGCGCCGCGCCCTTGTTTCGCCGGAAACGATTTGCTACACGCCGCGAGCCGGTTCGTTCCGGCTCCTACCACGGGCGGTCGTGGCGGAATTGGTAGACGCGCAGCGTTGAGGTCGCTGTGGGGCAACCCGTGGAAGTTCGAGTCTTCTCGACCGCACCATAATTTTTCGGCCATTGAAATCATTGCGGCTTCTCAGGCCGTCGACGCCAGATCATCGCCTTTGGCGCTTGAACCGGCCGCAGCAGAGTTGCAACAAGAGGTCGCAGAGCCGCACGCGAACGCCGTTTGGCTCGCACCGGCCAGCCTCCTGCACCCGAGTCCCCGGCTTTGCCGGTGGCGGGGCAGGGGATGTGGGTGACCTAAGCGGCGCGTCGTTGCGGGAAATGGAGACCCGGACGGGCTCGACGAGGGTCAACGGCCGTCACGACGGTGTGGTGGTGATCGCAGTAGACGCGATCCGGCGACGTCGGCCCGGCACAAAACCGGTAACCACCGGGTACCGAGCGGTCTTCGCTCACCGGGAAGCGGCACTGGTTGAGGCCTAGCTGAATGAGGGGGACGTCTCTAGACGCTGGTCTGATATTTTCACGCATGATGGTTTTCAGTTTCCTGGTTCATAGCCATTGCCGGCTGACGGCCGCGGTGCGACCCGCCGGAGCGAGCTTCTCTCGTTTTGGAGGGCTGTGACCCACATATGGTGCTGATCGCACCGTCAAAGAAGCCCGGCGCCCCGCTTCTGCAGCCAAATCGTTTGCGACTTAAGGCCACACCCGCGAGCGCCCGAAGCACCTGTCCGGCCGGGATTTGCCGGCGCGTCGTTGCATAGCCTCAGTCCGTCGCCGCCGATCGCCTGAAGACGATGGTGACCCTGGTTCCCTCGCCGGCACTCGACTTGACGTCGAATTGCGCCTTGGCATTTTCGGTCAGCGACCGCGCGATCAGGGAGCCGAGCTTGCCTGGCCTGGGCCAGGTCTCACCCGTCGGCAGACCGATTCCATCATCGGCGACAGTCACCCGGCAACCATCGCCGCTGACGACGCTGTGCAGCGTGATCGTGCCGCCGTCGCGCCCGACGAATGCATGTTTGAGAGCGTTGGTCAGCAACTCATTGACGACCAGGCCTGTCGGCATGGCAACGTTGATGGATACCGGATAGGTATCCACCTTAAGGTCAAGGCGGATACCTTCGACTGCGTGCGACGCCATGACGGCGGACGCGATCTGGCTAAGATACACACCAAGATCCACCTCATCCTTCTGCTGGTCAGCCGACAAGGTCTGGTAAAGGATTGCCAATGCGTCTACCCGGCCGGCAAGCCTTTCGAAACGCTTCTGGTCCGGTTCGGTGGCGTTGCGGGTTTCCATCCGGATCAAAGCGGTGATCATCTGCAGATTGTTTTTCACCCGGTGCTGCAGTTCGCGCAACAGGGTGTCCTTCTCCCGGATGAGCTCCTCCGCGGGTCGCGCGTCCTCGGTCTCACCGTGTGCCGTGACGTCGACAAGCGCCACCAGCCGGAAGCAGAGCTTGCCGTTGTCGTCCTCGATAACGTTGGAATAAACGTCGACGATTGCCGGCTTGTCCTCGCCGCGCTCAAGACGAAATGTGCCGACGAAATCGGTGTCTTCAACGACAGCCTCGGCGAGCGGCCTGTCCTTCTGCCGATGAAGCCCCCTGCCGGAAAGGGCCGCCCAGTTTTCCCGCGCAAGCTTCGGCGCCTTGAGGTCCGAGAGCTTCTCGAATTCGGGATTGGCGTAGACGACACGCTCCTTCGCGATCAATTCCGAGACGGCGATCGCGATCGGCATCTGGTCGAGAAATTTCTTGAACTGGTCGCTTTCCAGCGCGGTGGCGAGGTCAGGCGTATCGAGCAATTGCTCGACAGCGTCAGCCTTATCGGAGTCTGTCATCTCGGCGCCTGCGTGATGCGTGGAAGCCATCAATATCAGGCATGCAATTCACCCGCCATCTCCAATATCGAAGGGATACGACAGCGTCACTACTGGTGCGGGCCGCGTCGCGCAGGGCTCCACCGCCTGCTGCTCACGAACGAACTGGACAGAAGGCATTTTCTCAGGGCCGCCGAACTTTGAAAAGAAATGTCTATGGAATTTGTAGAATTACGCTTTGAATGGGATCTCGGTACTGCTCGCCAGCCTTGGCGGCCTTCGCCTCCTGAGTTGAGATCAGTGCTCTCGTTACCAGGCAAGTCGGCTCCCGATGAGGGAGTTGCTCCGCCGATCGCTATGCGGCCGGCAGACGGCGGAGCATTGCCACCAGCCCGCGGCTTTAGAGGAAGAGGTTCCCATGACCAGACTTACCCCCGTAGAGCAGATCATCCCGGATGCCGATATTGTCCCGCTTACCGGACGCGTCGGCGCAGAGATCAGGAACATTCGGCTCTCCGGCGACCTGCCGCAGCAGACGGTCGCGGCGATCAACCAGATCCTGTTGCGGCACAAGGTGGTGTTCTTCCGCGACCAGGCGCATCTCGACGATGCCGGGCAGGAGCGCTTTGCCCAGCGTCTCGGCGACCTCGTCCCGCATCCGACCCAAGGTCCCGTCAAGGGAACGGCGTCCATTCTCGAACTCGATTCCAGCCGTGGCGGCGGTCGCGCCGACCAATGGCATACCGATGTCACCTTCGTCGACGCCTATCCGAAATTCTCCGTTCTTCGCGGCGTCGTCATACCGCCGGCCGGCGGCGACACCATCTGGTCGAACACCGCGGCCGCCTATCAGGACCTGCCCGAGCCGTTGAAACTGCTCGCCGACAATCTCTGGGCGGTGCACAGCAACGCCTACGATTACGCTGCGGTGCGGCCGCGTGCGAGTGCTGCGGAAAAGAAGCACTTCGAGGAAATCTTCACCTCGACGATCTACGAGACCGAGCATCCCGTTGTCCGCGTCCATCCCGAAACAGGCGAGCGCTCGCTGCTGCTCGGCAATTTCGTGCAACGGCTGATCGGTCTTTCCAAAACCGATTCGGCGAAGCTCTACGAGGTGTTCCAGTCCTATGTCACGGCGCCGGAGAACACCGTGCGCTGGCGCTGGAAGGCCGGCGATGTGGCGATCTGGGATAACCGCGCGACGCAGCACTACGCCGTCAACGATTACGGCGACCAGCACCGGGTGGTGCGTCGCGCCACGGTCGACGGCGACATTCCGGTCAGCGTCGACGGCCGCCGCAGCGCCACCCGCACCAAGGTCGCGAAGCCCGTGACCGACAAGGCCGCCTAAGGTTGGGCTGCCTGAGCTTCGGGCCGCCTGAGGCGCAGGCGAACCGGAGGCCGCTGTTCAAGCCGCCTTCTTCATCCCCGCCAGCGTGTCCGCCACCACCTCGCCGAACGAGGACGGCGTCGGCACGATGATCACGCCGGCTTCTTTCAAGATTTCCACCTTTTCCTGCGCCGACTCGCCGAAGGCCGAGATGATGGCGCCGGCGTGGCCCATGCGGCGGCCTTTGGGGGCGGAGAGGCCGGCGATGTAGGCGATCAGCGGCTTTCTCATATTGTCGCGCGCCCAGATGGCCGCTTCGGCTTCCTGCGGCCCGCCGATCTCGCCGATCATCACCACGGCGTCGGTGTCGTCATCCTGTTCGAACAGTTTCAGCACGTCCTTGAAGGAGGAGCCGTTGATCGGGTCGCCGCCGATGCCGACGCTGGTCGAGACGCCGATGCCGAGCGACTTCATCTGCGACGCCGCCTCGTAGCCCAGGGTTCCCGAGCGGCCGACAATGCCGACGCGGCCGGGGAGGTAGATGCTGCCGGGCATGATGCCCATCAGCGCCTGTCCGGGTGTGATGACGCCGGCGCAGTTCGGGCCGATCAGCCGCATGCGGTCCTCGTAGCGGTAGCGCAGCATGTAGCGCTTGACCTGCATCATGTCCTGCGACGGGATGCCGTCGGTGATGCAGACGCAGAGTTTAATGCCGGCGTCCGCCGCTTCCATGATCGAATCGGCGGCAAAGGGCGGCGGCACGAAGACGATGCTGGCCTCGGCGCGGGTCTCGCGCACCGCGCCCTTGACCGTGTTGAAGACGGGCAGGCCGAGATGCTTCTGGCCGCCCTTGCCGGGCGTGACGCCGCCGACCAGCTTGGTGCCGTAGCGCTTCATGTCTTCGGCATGGAAGCTGCCGATCTTGCCGGTGAACCCCTGGACGATGACGCGGGTGCTGCGGTTGAGCAGGATTGCCATTTTCTCGACCTCCCTAGAGCATGATGCCGAAAAGTGTGAAGCGGTTTTCGGACGACATCATGCTCCATCTGTTTGATTTTAGAGACGGATTCAGATTTCAGGTCGATTCGACCTGAAATCATCCGGCTCTAGGCTGCTTTTTTCTTGGTGGCCGCGCGCCAGGCGGCGACGGCTTTTTCGGCGGCTTCGGCCAGCGTGTCGGCAACGATCACCGCCTCGCCGGAATCGGCCAGGATGCGGCGACCCTCCTCGGCCCTGGTGCCGGAGAGACGGACCACCAGCGGCACGTTGACGCCGACCTCGCGTATCGCCTTAATGACGCCTTCGGCGACCCAGTCGCAGCGGTTGATGCCGGCAAAGATGTTGACCAGGATGGTCTCGACATTCTTGTCGCCGAGCACGGCGCGGAAGGATTTCGCCACCCGCTCCGGCGAGGCGCCGCCACCGATGTCGAGGAAGTTGGCCGGTTCGCCGCCGGCGATCTTGATCATGTCCATGGTCGCCATGGCGAGCCCTGCGCCATTGATGATGCAGCCGATGTTGCCGTCGAGGCCGACATAGGAGAGGCCACGGTCGCTGGCAAAAGTTTCGCGCGGATCTTCCTGGCTTTTGTCGCGCAGCTCGGAGATTTCCGGCCGGCGGAACAACGCGTTCTCGTCGAACGACATTTTGGCGTCGAGCGCGATCAGATTGCCGTCGCGGGTCACCACCAGCGGATTGATCTCCAGCATCGAGGCGTCGTAGTCGCGGAACACCTGATAGCAGGCGAAGATGGTTTCGGTCGCCTTGCCGATCAGATTGTGGTCGAGGCCGAGCCCGAAGGCGATCTCGCGCGCCTGGAAACGCTGCATGCCGACGCCGGGATCGACCGATGTGCGCAGGATGGAGTTCGGTGCCTTCTCGACGATGTCCTCGATCTCCATGCCGCCGGCGGCCGAGGCCACGATCATGACGCGCTCTTCCTTGCGGTCGAGAACGAAGCCGACATAGAGCTCCTGCGCGATATCGACGGCTTCCTCGAGATAGAGGCGCGAAATCAGCTTGCCGCGCGGGCCGGTCTGCTGGGTCACCAGCTTGCGGCCGAGCATGCCCTCGGCCGCGTTGGAGATTTCCTCGTCATTGGCGCAGAGCTTGATGCCACCGGCCTTGCCTCGGGCGCCGGAATGCACCTGCGCCTTCAGCACCCATTTGCTGCCGCCGATCTCGCGCGCCCTGTAGGTTGCCTGCTCGGGGCTGTAGGCCAGCCCGCCGCGCGGCACATGCACGCCGTGGCGTGCCAGCAGTTCCTTGGCCTGATATTCGTGGATGTCCATTTTGTCCTCCCTGAACGGTCAATGCGTGGCGACGCGCGGCTCACTAGAGAATTGACCGGCGCGTTCGATTGCCTCGTTGACCACCAGAACATTGCGCGCCATGCGTTCCGACGCGGCGTCGATCATCTTGCCGTCGAGGGCGGCCGCGCCCTTGCCCTGCGCCTCCGCCTCCTTCAGCACTTCGAGGATGCGCCGGGCGCGGGTGACCTCTTTTTCCGGTGGAGAGAAGACGTCGTTGGCAAGCGCGATCTGCGAGGGGTGGATCGCCCACTTGCCTTCGATGCCCAGCGCCGCCGCGCGCCTGGCGCCAGCGATGTAGCCCTCCGGATCGGAGAAGTCGCCGAACGGCCCGTCAATGGCGCGCAAGCCATAGGCGCGGCAGGCGACCGTCATGCGCGACAGAGCGAAATGCCACTGATCGCCGGGATAGTCGGGGTTGAGGCCGCCAATGTTGACCGTGCGCGCCTTGCAGCTTGCCGCATAGTCGGCGACGCCGAAATGCATGGCTTCCAGCCGGCCGGGTGTCGCGGCAATCGCCTCGACATTGGCCATGCCGAGCGCGGTCTCGATCAGCGCTTCGAGGCCGACGCGGGTCCTGAAACCCTTTGCCATCTCGATCTGGTTGACCATGGCCTCGACCATGTAGAGGTCGGCCGGCACGCCGACCTTCGGCACCAAAATGGTGTCCAGCCGGTCACCGGCCTGCTCCATGACGTCGACCACGTCGCGGTACATGTAGTGGGTGTCGAGGCCGTTGATGCGCACCGAGACGGTCTTGCCCTTGGCGCGCCAGTCGATGTCGTTGAGCGCCTGGATGATGTTCCTGCGGGCGCGCTCCTTGTCGGGCGGGGCGACCGCATCCTCGATGTCGAGGAAGATGAAGTCGGCGGCGCTGTTGGCCGCCTTGTCGATCATTTCCGGGCTGGAGCCTGGAACCGCCAGCTCGCTGCGCTGCAGCCGTAATTTCTTGAGGTGGTTGATGGTGTGGCTCATTGTCGGCTCCTCAGGCGGCTTCGGCGACCGGCACGGCGGCCGAGGCGCGGAAATGCTGGATGGCGGCGCCGACGCCGGAGCCGGGCGCCAGCCGTACGCCGCAGTCGAGCAGCGCCATTTCGGCGGCCGAGAGCGAGGCCAGCACCATCACCTCGTTCAGCCAGCCGAGATGGCCGATGCGGAAGACCTTGCCGATCACCTTGTTGAGGCCGCCGCCGAGCGCGGTCTGGTATTTCTGGTAGGCGCGCTTGACCACATCGCCGCTGTCGACGCCGTCCGGCACCAGGATGGCGCTGACGGTGTCGGAGTGCCATTTAGGCGTCTTGGCGCAGAGCTTCAGGCCCCAGGCGTCGACCGCCTTGCGCACGCCTTCGGCGAGGCGATGGTGGCGGGCGAAGATGTTTTCCAGCCCTTCCTCGGCGATCAGGTCGAGCGAGGCGCGCAGGCCGCGCAGCAGCTGCGTAGCCGGCGTATAGGGGAAGTAGCCGGCATCGTTGGCGCGGATCATATCTTCGAAGGAGAAGAAACAGCGGCGGTGGGTGGCGCTCCGCGAGGCGACCAGCGCCTTCTTGCTGACGGAGAGGAAACCGAGGCCGGCGGGCAGCATGAAACCCTTCTGCGAGCCGCTAACCGCGCAATCGACGCCCCATTCCTCCTGGCGAAAGTCGATCGAGCCGATCGACGAGACGCCGTCGACGAAGAGCAAAGCAGGGTGGTTGGCGTCATCGAGCGCGGCGCGGCAGCCGGCGACGTCGCTGGTCACGCCGGTCGCGGTCTCGTTTTGGGTGCAGAAGACTGCCTTGATGCGGTGCGCCTTGTCGGCCCTGAGCCGCTCGGCATAGAGTTCGAGCGGCACGCCGGTTCCCCATTCGCAGTCGATGACATCGACCTCGAAGCCGAGCCGTTCGGCCATGTCGACCCACAGATGCGAGAACTGGCCGAAGCGCGACATCAGCACGCGGTCACCGGGGCTGAGCACATTGGTCATCGCCGCTTCCCAGGCGCCGGTGCCGGAGGAGGGGTAGATGAAAACGCGGCCGATCTCGTTCTTGAACACCGTCTTGATGTCTTCGAACAGCGGTAGCGTAAGATCGGGGAAGGATGCTGCACGCATGTCCTCCATCGGCAGGTTCATCGCCTGCCGGACCTGTTCGGGGATGTTGGTCGGTCCGGGAATGAAAAGATGGGTGAAACCGGCCATGTCGCGAACTCCTCCTGATCCAGCAAAGCGGTGAGGGTAGTTTCGTCTCGACGGCTAATGGCAACAACACCTCAAGGGGTAACATCTTGCCGCGCGCGGGTGGGGGTTGCCTACCCGGGTGACCTACCCGCGGCCAGTCGCTCGCCTACCCCAACGGCTGCTTCTGGGTACGCCTCTCGCGCGCGTAGAGCGCGACGGCCATCGCCCGGTTGCGGACGTCGAGCTTGTCGTAGAGATTCTTGAGGTGATACTTCACCGTGTTCTCGGAAATCCCGGTACGCGTCGCGATCTGCAAATTGGTCCAGCCGTCGGATAGCACGGCCAGCAGTTCGCGCTCGCGCACGGTGAGCAGCGACAAGGGTGTGTCGTTGACCTTGTTGATGTCGATGTAGGGGATGCAGATGCGGCCATGCGCGACGGCCAGGATGGTCTCGAAGATGATCGCCGGATCGTCGAACTGGAAGCAGTAGCCCTGGGCGCCGAGCCGCACGCACTGCTTCAGGATGCCGATGTCGTGGTCGTTGGAAAACACCGCGATGCGCACGCCCAGCTTGCGGCTGTGAACCTCGGCCAGCACATCGGCGCCGTCCATGTCGGAGAGCTTCCAGCCGATAACGGCGACGTCGAATTCCGCTTCGGCTGCCAATTCCAGAAAATGCCTGCCGCTTTGCACGCAGGCCCTGAGATCGAAGCGCCCGTCGCAGTCCAGCATGTCGCGCAGCGCCGATATGACGAGCGGATTGCGTTCGGCGACGACCACACGCACGCGCCGTTCCTCGATTGCCTTCTGCATCTGTGACCTGATCTTCAAGGGCTTCCGGCTGTTCTGGTTCTGGCCTGGGCGGGTCCGGCAGATGGCAGGACCTGCATCATGACAATTCTGCCCCAACCGTGCTCGGGTGCTCTTTCCCCAGCGACATGTGCTGTCGCGCCGCCTGAATCCTGGGCGGCGTCATATCCTGATGAAATCACTCTCGCCCATATGCAGGGCGGGGCGCATTTCGTTTGATATTCCCGTGCGTTGCGCGCTAGACCTGACAGGCACCTTTTCCGAAATTCCCATGGCGGGAGCCGCTGGTGGAACGCCAGGACGACCAGAAGACCGGCGCCAAAGCCGCTGACGATGCCCACGCCGACATCTATGGCGAGGACGGCGCCGTCCTGTCATCATTCCTGGCCCAGATCGGGGCGGCGATCGCCGATCGCGATACGCTGACGCTGAAGCGCGAAGTCGACGACCTGCACCAGTCGGAACTTGGCGATCTGCTGGAGGCCCTGCACCCCGAACAGCGTCGCGCCCTTGTCGAACTGCTCGGCGCCGATTTCGACTTCTCGTCGCTGACCGAGGTCGACGAGGCGATCCGCCGCGATATCGTCGACAATATGCCCAATGAGCAAATTGCCCAGGGCATGCAGGACCTCGATTCCGACGACGCGGTCTACATTCTCGAAGACCTTGAAAAGGAAGACCAGGACGAGATCCTGTCGCAGTTGCCGTTCACCGAGCGGATCAGGCTGCGCCGCTCGCTCGACTACCCGGAAGAGACGGCCGGTCGCCGCATGCAGACCGAGTTTGTCGCCGTGCCGCCGTTCTGGACCATAGGCCAGACCATCGACTACATGCGCGAAGACAAGAACCTGCCCGAGCGCTTCAGCCAGATCTTCGTCATCGATCCAAGCTTCAAGTTGCTCGGCGCCATCGACCTCGACCAGATCCTGCGCACCAAGCGCACGACCAAGGTCGGAGACGTGATGCACGAGACGAGGCACGCCATTCCGGCCACCATGGACCAGGAAGAGGCGGCGCGGGACTTCGAGCAATACGATCTTCTGTCCGCCGCCGTCGTCGACGAGAACGAGCGGCTGGTCGGCGTGCTGACCATCGACGACGTCGTCGACGTCATCCAGCAGGAGGCCGAGGAAGATCTGCTGCGCATGGGCGGCGTCGGCGACGAAGAGTTGTCCGACAGCATTTTTTCGACCTCGCGCTCGCGCGTGCCCTGGCTGCTGGTCAACCTGTTGACGGCGTTCCTGGCGGCATCGGTGATCGGCCTGTTCGACCGCACCATCGAGCACATTGTGGCACTGGCCGTGCTGATGCCGATCGTGGCCGGCATGGGCGGCAATGCCGGTTCGCAGACCATGACCGTCACGGTACGCGCGCTGGCGACCAGGGATCTCGACATCTACAATGCCGGCCGCATCATCCGCCGCGAAATGGGCGTGGGTTCCATCAACGGCATCATCTTCGCCGTGCTGATCGGCATCGTCGCGGCCGTCTGGTTCCGCGATGCCAATCTGGGCGGCATCATAGCGGCGGCGATGATCATCAACATGTTCGTGGCAGCCCTTGCCGGTATCCTGATCCCGCTATTGCTCGACCGGTTCAAGATCGATCCGGCGGTGGCGTCGGCGGTTTTCGTCACCACCGTCACCGACGTCGTTGGCTTCTTTGCTTTCCTGGGGCTGGCCACCTGGTGGTTCGCTATCCCTTGAGAAAGAGGCGTTGCGGGCTCAATTGACTTTTACGTAAATGTGGTGCGAGGCTTGCGCGGGGTTCCATGCCGAGTCCGGCTTGGAACGGGGTTGATCGGAATGCGTTGGAAATCCCGGGCGACCGGGCGTTTTCCGATGTTCCGACATTTGGAGCAAAGATGCGGGAATATTATTCGATCACCGAACTGACCCGCGAATTCGACGTGTCGACGCGGACGCTGCGCTTCTACGAGGATGAGGGGCTGGTGCAACCGGTCCGGCGGGGCCGCACAAGGCTGTTTCGCCCATCTGACCGGCATCTGATCCGCCAGATCATGCGCGGGAAACGGCTCGGCTTCTCGATCAACGAAATCCGCGAAATCATCCAGATGTACAAGGAACCGCCCGGCGAGGTCGGTCAACTCAAGCTGATGATCAAGCGCATCGAGGAGAAGCGCGAGGATTTGCGCCAGAAGCGCCGCGATCTCGAGGAGACGCTGGCGGAGCTCGACCAGGCTGAGGAGTCATGTGTTGAGCGGCTGGTGGAGCTGGGGGTTAATACCTGAGCGGACCGTCGAGCGTTTGCGCGCGCCCGTCGCAAACGTTCGTGATTAGCCGGAGCCCTTCCGCACTTCGTCATTCTAGGGCGAAGCAGGAGCGAAGCTCCGTCGCGGAGACCCTAGAATCCATTCCGTGACATCGGTCGTGGAGTGCAGCGGTAGCGAATTCTGGACCATAGCAACGCTCTGGAGTCCCGGCATGGATCCTCGGGTCTGTGCTGCGTCGCTACGCTCCTTGCTCCGCCCGTGGATGATGAAGAGATGGGCGTTCGGCTAGTCGCCAAGGCATGCGAACCCTGCCAGCGATCACACCCGCCTCAAATCCACCGGCGCACCCGCTTCGTATAGTCGCGGTACTTCTTGCCGAATTTGGCGAACAGCACCTTCTCCTCGCTCTCGATGGCGACCTTCTGCGTTGCAAAAGCCGCGATCAGGGCCAGCGGCAGGAACCATATGATCCCCGAGACGAAGGCGACGCCGATCAAAAGCAGCGTGTTGGCCAGATACATCGGGTTGCGCGTCACGCCGAACGGGCCAGACGTCACCAGATGCTCCGGCAAGCCATTGGGGTTCATCGTCGTTTTGGCCCGGATCATGGCGCGGATAGCGGTGAACCAGAGGGCTGCGACGGCAAACAGCACCACAAAGCCGGCGGCAAACAAAAGGTCGCCCAAGAGGTCGCCGATCCAGGGCAGGGGATAGAACAGGCCGAGCGCGATGCTGATGGCAATGGCGGCGATGTAGATCAGCGGCGGCCATGGGATCAGCCGTGGTCTCGGTAGATCGGGTTTTGCCAGCCCGGGTTTTGTGAGCTTGTCGGTCATTGTTGCCCTCCCTGCGTCATCGGGCTCTCCTCCGTCCTGGCGGTGCAGATGCCGGCGAGTTCACCGAGATGCGCTTTGAACTCCGGGGTCTGGTCGCCATTGTAGAGCCGGTCGAATGCCGCTTCGCTTTGCAGCGTGTCCAGCATGCACACACAATAGCTGGTGCAGAACTCCGTGTCGCGCTGCTGTTCGCAAGATACCTGGCATTCCTTGAGGAAGATCACTTCCCTTGTTTCGACGGGCGCCGGCGCAATCTGCGAGAACAGCCAGACGCAGCCGAACAGCAGCGGCTGGTGGATCAGGTAGAATGCCAGGCTGTGGCGGCCGATGAAGGTGAGCGGCCTGGTCCAGCTTCCCGATGCCAGCGTGGCCAGCCGCGCCAGCAGGCCGGTGGTGGACGCAAACCTTGCCGCGGCGATGCCGAGAAGCACGGCGCCGAACCAGGGAAACAGCGGCACGTAATCGTTGGAGCGCGGGTTGATCGCCGACAGGCCGACCCACCAAAGCGCCGGATGATCGAAGGCTTCGGATCGGAGATAGAGGGGGACTGCGATCACCACCGCCGCCACGACCAGCGTCAGCCAGGAAGGCAGCCGCAGAAACAAAAGGCCGAGCAGGCTGGCCAGCGCGATCTGATGCAGGATGCCGAAGAAGATGAAGCTGTCCGGCGTGATGAAGTACGTGACCGCCGATATAGCGGCGGCCGCGACGGCGACCATGGCAAAGCGTTTCCAGAAGCCGGTCCAGCGGATCTGCCTGCCATGCGCGAGAAACAGGCTGACGCCGACCAGGAACAGGAAGGTCGAGGCGATGCAGCGCGCATAGATCTTCCACCAGCCGACGGCGGTGAGGCCGGGATCGGTGTAGTGGAAATTTTCGAGATCCCAGGTGAAGTGGTAGCTCGCCATGGCGATCAGCGCGATGCCGCGTACGACATCGATGGCGACGATGCGCTTCGGTTGATCTCGCTTCAGTTGATCTCCAGGGGGTGCGGTATGGATGCTCATGGTCTCGCGATCTGATTCAGCCCCAAAGACGACTATCACGGTTGCACCGGACAAAAGAAGGCCGCCCTCTACGCTCCGGGTCGCGCCGTGCGGCTGCATCGCGCGGCGCTTTAGGCCAGAGCCGGAAAGCCTTTGGCCGAATTCGCTTTTTGCCGGGAAGGGGTCGGTTTCCTGTTACCGGCGGAGGAAGCGCCAGCGCAGATTTGGGCTGCGAGTCTGATTTGGGGATCAAATGTCCACCCATGTGCGCCATCCGATCTGGCTGCCAGCCCTGCGTCCGGCGGATGCGCGCACCTTTGCCTCGCTCTATGCGGTCGAATCCTTCGCCCGTGCCACGGTGTCGAGCGTCATCCCGATCCAGGCTTATGAGATTCTGCACAACGAGCAGATCGTCTCGATCCTCTACACCATCGTGGCGCTGCTCGGCCTGTCGGTGACCTTGTTCATGCCGATGCTGATCCGCAGGTTTGACCGGCGCTGGGTCTATACCGCCGGCGCCTGCCTGCTGGCGATGGGCTCGCTGTTCTTCGTCACCCACACGCTTGCCGGGCAACTGGCAGGCATGCTGTGCCGCGTGATGGGGGCGAGCGCCCTGTCGATCACGCTCAACCTCTACATCATGGACCACATCCGCAAGACCGATTTCATGCAGGCCGAATCGCTGCGCATGGCGTGGTCGATGCTGGCCTGGACCGGCGGGCCGACACTCGGCATCTTCCTCTACACACGCTACGGCATCTATGCCGCGCATGGCGCGGTCGCGGTGTTTGCGTTGGCCTTGCTGGCGCTGTTCTGGACCTACAGGCTGGGCGACAACCGGTCGATCCGGCCGGGCAAGACACGGCCGGCCAATCCGCTGGCCAATATCGGCCGCTTCGTAGCACAACCCAGGCTCAGGCTGGCCTGGCTGATCGCCTTCGGCCGCTCCTGCTTCTGGACGACGTTCTTCGTCTACGGGCCGCTGTTCATGGTGATTACCGGCGAGGGCAAGCTTGCCGGCGGCCTGCTGGTTTCGGCCGGCAACGCGCTGTTGTTCATGGCGATCTTCTGGGGCAAAGCGGGAAAACGCTTCGGCGGCCGGCGCACCATGACCTTCGCCTATTTCGCGATGTCGGCGACGCTGCTTGCGGCGGGCGCGGTCGGCACTACCGCGCCGCTGCTTACGGGCTTTTTCCTGCTCTGCGGCGCCTTCTTCACCATCGCGCTCGATGCACTGGGCTCGACCGCCTTCATGCGCTCGGTGCGGTCCTATGAGCGGGCGCAGATGGCCGCGGTCTACCGCACCTATCTCGACTTTTCCGAGCTGACGCCGCCGCTGGTTTATTCGGTGGTGCTGGCGTTTTTCGGCCTCGGCTCGGTGTTCGTGACGCTGGGCATTCTGGCCGCGGTTTGCGGCTTTATCACCTGGCGCTATCTGCCGAAGTCGCTTTGATCAGGAGGCCGCATGCCGCTCGCGCACCCAGTTGTGGAAGCGATGCAGATCATACTCCTCCGGCATCAGCACGCCGGCCGCGTGACGCATCGAGCGCAGGCCTTTCTGGTTGACCTCGCAGATCGCGGCATCCTCCTCCAGCACCTGGGTACCGAAGGCGACGACATTGTCGATGTCGGTCTCGGCGAGCGCCTCGGGCGCGAACAGCCATTCGGCGGTGAGTTCGGCCTGTTCGGGACCGAGCGGCATCAGTCGCACCGTCCTGACATAATCGACATGGCCGACGATGAACATCGAGGGCAGGCTGGTGGCATAGGTCTGTCCGGCCGCACTCTCTGCCGGCGTCAGGCCCGGGAAGACCGGGCCATGGGCATGTCCGTCGCGCGACCAGGTCTCGGCGCCGGCGCGCAGGCCACCCGAAAACTCCGGTGCGTCATTGTCGGCATGGCGGACCCAGTCGGGGTCGTCGTGCCGGCTCATCAGGCCGCGGCCGTATATCGGCACCAGCCGAGACAGGTCCTTGTGGACGCCCGGGCAATGCAGGCACTCGTTGAAGTTTTCCCAGAAGATCTTCCAGTTGCAGTTCATCACCTTGCGCAGGACATGGCCTGATACCAGCGTTTCCAGCGGCCAGTTGGCGAGGTCGCCGGATGCGGGATCGAAGGAGGTCCCGGCGGCGCCGGCCGCAGCCTGCTGAAGGTTCACAAAGACAAAACCGCGCCACACCGACAGCGCCACCCGGTAGAGCGGATGATCGGCCTTGTCGAAACCATCTGGCAGCGATTTCGAGGGAACGCGCACGAGATCGCCGCGCAGCGAGTAGGACCAGGCGTGGTAGGGGCAAGTGATGAGCCGCGCTTTCAGCCGGCCCTCGCTTTCCTGGCAAAGCTGCGAGCCGCGATGCCGGCAGGTGTTGTGGAAGGCGCGCAACTCGCCGGTGTCGTCGCGCAGCACGACGATTTCCTGCGTGCCGACGCGGAATGTCCTGAATGCCAAAGGCTGGGCAAGATCGGCCTCGCGGCAGACGAGCAGCCAGCTTTTGTACCAGATGGCCTCGAGATCGCGCTGGTAAGCCTCGCTATCCCAATAGGCCGATGACGGTAGCGTCGGTTCGGCCCGGCTCAGGCCGTTATAGGGGTCGCGCTCGCTCGGGTTGGGATGCATGGCTGGCTTCCTATGAAGCGTCAGCCGACACCCCGGCAAATCGTTTGTCAATCAGAGTGCCGCATTGCCGGTTGCAGGCGCGGCGCATAATCATGTCGTGGACATGGGACATTCGGAATTGGGGGGATTCGGAACGTGGCCGCACGACAGATGTCGCTTACGCCGGAGCTGGTCGCGCGCTGCTGGCGCGAGATCAGGGACCCCGGGCCTGATCCGGACGCGATGCATCTCGATGAAGCCGACTATGACGCGCTTCTGGATGAATTGCAGGTCGAACTCCCGGATAGCGAACCGCTATGGCTGTTCGGCTATGGATCGCTGATCTGGAAACCGGAAATAGATTATGTCGAGGACCGCGTTGCGCTGGCGCGCGGCTGGCATCGGTCCTTTTGCATGAACATGACGCGCTGGCGCGGCACCAAGGTCAGCCCCGGCCTGATGATGGCGCTGGACCGTGGCGGACAATGCAAGGGCGTCGCCTTTCGGCTGACCGACAATAACCGGCGCGAGCAGTTGGGCCGGCTTTTCCGGCGCGAAGTCACGCTGAAGCCGACAAGCTACCGGCCGCGCATGCTGAAGCTTGCAAGCGAGGCCGGACCGCTCAGGGCATTGGCCTTCGTGATCAACCGCAACGGCCTGACCTATTCCGGCCCGCTCGACGAGGGCAAGGTCGTCGAAAGGCTGGCCACGTCCTGCGGGCACTGGGGGTCGGGCGCCGACTATCTCTACAACACGGTGAAAAACCTTGAAGAGCGCGGCATTCATGATCGCCATCTGTGGCGGCTGCAGCGGCTGGTTGCCGAACGGATCACCGCGTTGAACCCGTAACGCCGCATGGCGCATTCGCGCTGTTGGCCGGCGGAATTTGGTTTGCCGGATGCGGCCGTTTCAGCCTATAGTCATGCATGTCGTCGGTTCCGTTAGGGACCAAGAGGGAATGCGGTGAGGGCTGACTTGTTGCCCAATGCCGTGGCTGCCCCCGCAACTGTGTGCGGTAGTCCTCTCCAAGCCACTGGGGATTTTTTCTTCGGGAAGGTGGGGAAGGGCGCTGATCCGCGAGCCAGGAGACCTGCCGGCGACAGGGAACTGACTTCGATGCCCTCGGGTGGAGGGCGAAAGGACAAGATATGAATTCCGCTTCCGTCTCCCTCGGCGCTTCCGTCTCCTCGCAGTCGCGCTTCATGCAGCTCGTGCTTAGCGCGTTTCTGGGCATTTTCGTCGTCGGCGTTGTCGGTTTCTCGCACATCGATGCGGTCCACAATGCGGCGCACGACTATCGCCATTCGATGGCGTTTCCCTGCCACTGACGAGGATCTGACATCATGAACCTGTTTCGCAACGTCGTGTTCATCGCGGCGATCGCAGGGCTCGTGGCCGGTGTCGCTCTCGCCTGCATGCAGGCCTACGCCACCGTGCCGCTGATCCTCAAGGCGGAGGTCTACGAAAAGGCTGGTGGCGGCCACGAGCATCAGCATGCCGCGGTGCCCGCCGCCAACGCTACGGACACCAATGCCATGAGCACCGCCGCGCCGGCGGAAAATGCGGTGAGCAGCGCAACACCGGCTGAAGCAGCCGCGCCGGCGGAGGACGAAGGCTGGGCGCCGGCCGACGGCTTCGAGCGCTTCGCCTTCAGTGTCGTCGCCAATATCGTCACCGGCATCGGCTTCGCGCTGGTCCTGGTGGCGGTTTCCGAGTTCGCCGGTGGCATCGGCAGCTGGCGCCAGGGCGTGTTCTGGGGTCTGGCCGGCTTTGCCGTTTTCACGCTGGCGCCGGGACTCGGCCTGCCGCCGGAACTGCCGGCAATGCCGGCGGCCGATCTCATGCAGCGCCAGATCTGGTGGTGGGCAACGGTGATGGCAACGGCGATCGGTCTTGCCCTTATCACCTTCCGCACGTCGGCGCCCCTGACCGTGCTCGCCGTCGTCCTGATCGTCGCCCCGCATATTGTCGGCGCGCCGCAGCCTGACAGTTTTGTAACGCCGATCCCGGAGGGCCTGCATCATCAGTTCGTGGTGGCGGTGACGCTGACCAATCTGGTGTTCTGGGTGGTGCTCGGCGCGGTTGTCGGCATAGTGCGCGCGCGCTTCACCGGCACCGCGACCAGCCTGCGCGACACCTTTGCCTGATCGCAGTTTGACCTTCATCATCGGCGGTGCGCGCTCCGGCAAGAGCGTGCATGCCGAAAGTTTGGCGACGGCGTTGCCGCCGCCATGGGCTTATATCGCCACCGCGCAAGCCTATGACGGCGAAATGCGCGAGCGCATCGCGCAGCACCGCTCGCGCCGCGGCGAGGGATGGGCGACCATCGATGCCCCGCTTGATCTTGCAGGTGCGATCGAGGCATTGCCGGACAACCAGCCGGTGCTTGTCGACTGCCTGACGCTGTGGCTGACCAATCATATGCTGGCCGATCATGATCTGGAGGGGGAGTGCCGGCGGCTGGCCGATGTGCTTTCGCGGCCGCGCGGACCGTGGTTCGTGGTCTCCAACGAAGTCGGACAAGGCATTGTGCCCGACAATGCGCTGGCACGCCGGTTCCGCGATGCCGCCGGCCGGCTCAACCAGCAGATCGCGGTCGTAGCTGATATGGTGCTTCTGATGGTGGCGGGGCTGCCGCTCAAGGTGAAATGAGATGACCGATATCGACACAAAAGACGAAGAGCGCCATCGCGCCAAGATGGCCAAGCGCAAGGCGGTGCAGGACGCCGAGGTCGCGGAAAAGACGGTCGAGAAGGGGCTGCTGATCGTCAACACCGGACCCGGCAAGGGCAAGACCACGGCTGCCTTCGGGCTGGCGCTGCGCATGCTCGGCTATGGCAAGCGCGTCGGCGTCGTCCAGTTCATCAAGGGCAAATGGCACACCGGCGAAAAGGACGCCTTCGCGGCGTTCGGCGACCGTGTCGTCTGGCACACGATGGGCGAGGGTTTCACCTGGGAGACGCAGGATCTGAAGCGCGACATTGCGGCGGCCGAAGCCGCCTGGGCCAAGGCGCTGGAGCTGATCGCCGACCCCTCTGTCAGCCTTGTCGTCCTCGATGAGCTCAACATTGCGCTGCGCTACGACTATCTCGATCTCGACAAGGTGGTCGCGGCGCTGAAGGCGCGGCGCGAAGGCCTGCATGTCGTCGTAACCGGCCGCAATGCCAAGCCGGCGCTGGTCGAGGCGGCCGACCTCGTCACCGAGATGGGCGTGACCAAACACCATTTTTCCGCAGGCGTTAAGGCGCAGCAGGGAATCGAGTTTTGAGGGTCTAACTTCGGGAGATGACCGTTGGAACAAGCGGTAATTGTCTATCTTCTTCTGAGCGGCGGTCAGTTCGGGGCGCCGGAAGAGCGGCAATCGGTCCAAGTTCTGGAGGATCGGTTGGAACAAGCTGTTTCGAATGCGCATGTCGGCGAATTTGATGGCGACGAGTTTGGCGAGGGCAAATGCACCCTCTATCTGTACGGGCCAGACGCCGAGAAGCTTTTCCTTGTGATTGAGCCTGTGCTGAAATCCTCGGCAGTGGCCGCCGGCGGTTACGCGATCAAAAGATTTGGCGCGGCGGTGGATTCAAACGCCAAGGAAGTCCGTGTCTCTTGGTGAGTCAGGCGGCGCATCTACTGCGAGATCAAAACATCCAGGTAGATGACGACCGCGGAGAGCAATCCAAACAGCGCGATCAGCAGATAGTCTGCTATCTGGTGAAGTTTCAGCGCCCGCCGGATGTCGGTGCTGTCGGCCTCGCGGCGGCCGCCTTCGCCCATATAGGCGTCCTCGACGATGACGCCGCCATAGCTGCGCGGGCCGGCGAGCGCCAGGCCGAGTGCGCCGGCCATTGCCGCTTCCGGCCAGCCGGCATTGGGCGAGCGGTGCTTTTTGGCGTCGCGCCGCACTGCTTGCCAGGCGTTGCGGGGATCGGCGCCGTCAACGAGAAAGGCGGCGGCAACGATCAGCAACGCGGTCAGCCGGGACGCCGGCAGGTTGATCCAGTCGTCGAAGAGTGCCGCCGCGCGGCCGAAGGCCTCGTGGTGCGGGGTGCGGTGGCCGATCATCGAATCGGCGGTGTTGGCGGCCTTGTAGGCGACGCCGCCGGCCAGACCGCAGACACCTGTCCAGAAGGCGGGCGCAACGATGCCGTCGGAGAAATTCTCGGCCAGGCTTTCGATGGCGGCGCGGCTGACGCCGGCATGGTCGAGCTTCTCTGGATCGCGGCCGACGATGCGCGCAACCGCAATGCGGCCGAGCGCCAGCCCGCCGGTATCCAGCGAATCGGCCACCGCCTCGACATGTTCGGTAAGGCTCTTTTGCGACAGCAGCGACGAGGCCAGGATTGCCGTGATGATCATGCCGGCAGGAAAGAGCTGCCAGAGCAGGATTTGCACGATGAAGGCGATTGCCGCCGGCACCAGCACGATCACCAGCAGCGCCTGCACGCCGCGGCGGCGACGCAGCGCGTCGGAATCAGTGTCGCGGTTGAGCCTGAGGTCGAGAAAGGCTATCAGCCTGCCGAACCAGGTGACGGGATGGCCGACGGCACGGAACAGCCAGTCCGGGTAACCCAGGATGCGTTCGATGGCCAGCGACAGGAAAGCGATCAGGATCGACATGAAGCTTTCTGATGGAGCGATTACTGTGGTGGATCACGGTGGATCCCTTGGCCGGGCGAGGGCGCTCTTCCCTCACGCGCCACAACCTTTCGTCGATCTCTCGACAGGTATCAATCCGCACTCCTACCCGCTTTTCGAGCTGCCCGCCACCGCCCTGTCACGATTGCCGGAGGCCGCGCGCCTGCGTGAGCTGGCCAGGGTCGCGGCCGGCGCCTATGGCGCGCCTTCGGCCGAGAATGTGGTGGTCGCCCCGGGCACGCAGATCCTGCTGCCGCGCGTCGCCTCGCTGGTCAGCCCCGGCAAGGCGCTGGTGCTCGGGCCGACCTATGCCGAGCATGCCAGGGCCGCCGCGATTGCCGGCCATGCGGTGGCGGAGGTCGACGATTTCGAGGCGCTTGCCGGAGCCGAAATTGCCATCGTCGTCAATCCCAACAATCCCGACGGGCGAGTCGTGTCGCGGGAAAGGCTGCTTCGGCTTGCCGAGACATTGCGCGCCATACGCGGTCTGCTGGTCGTCGACGAAGCCTTCATGGATGTCGGCCCGCACGCGGAAAGCCTGGCCGGCGATGTCGGGCGGGGCGGCATCGTCGTGCTGCGCTCGTTTGGCAAATTCTTCGGTCTCGCCGGCCTGCGGCTCGGCTTCGCACTTTCCGATGCGGTGACGGTCGAAAGGCTTGAAACGCAATTCGGCCCTTGGGCGGTCGCCGGCCCAGCGCTCGAATACGGCATCCGCGCGCTTGCCGACAGCGGCTGGCAGGCCGACATGCGGCGGCGGCTGGCGCAGGATGCGGCGCGGCTCGATGCGCTGCTTTCGCGCTTTGGCGTTGCTGTCGCCGGCGGCACGACGCTGTTTCGCTATCTCCGGCTTGCCGATGCACCGGGGCTGTTTTCGACGCTCGGTGAGCGCGGCATATTGCTCAGGCATTTTTCCGAGCGTCCCCAGGTGCTCCGCGCGGGGCTGCCTGGACGTCAGGAGGAATGGCAGCGGCTCGAATCGGCGCTTGCCGACTGGCACGCACGGCGCGACGATGGGTCGAAGGAGATCGCGCCATGATCCATATCTGTTCGCTGGCAAAGCTTGAGGAGACGGTGGCCAAAAGCGGCGCCGAGCGCGTGCTGTCGCTGCTCGCTGCCGGCACCGAGGTGACGCGGCCGGCCTCAATCGCGAGGGAAAACCACCTGCATCTGGTCATGCACGACATCGCGGTGGCGCAGGACGGCATGACCATGCCCGGCGAAGGCCATGTGCGCAATCTGCTCGATTTCGCCCGGAAATGGGACCGCGCCAAACCCATGGTCGTCCATTGCTATGCCGGCATCAGCCGCTCGACCGCCTCGGCCTATATCATTGCGGCGGCGCTCGCCCCGAAGCGCGACGAAGTCGAACTTGCGCAGACATTGCGGACGCTTTCGCCCTCGGCGACACCCAATCCACGGTTGATCGCCGTCGCGGATGCTCTTCTCTCACGACAAGGCCGCATGATCGAAGCGATCGAGGCGATCGGACGCGGCGCCGATGCTTTTGAGGGTACGCCTTTCGTGTTGAAGATCGACGGCTAAGGCGGCCCGCTATGCCAGCCAGTCGGCAAGCTTCGCCTTGCGCACATCCTTCAACAGGGTGATGAAGCCGTCGGCCTGATGCTCCGCCGTCAGTCGGCCTTTCTCGGCCGTGGCAATGCTGGCATCGCCGACCACGCCGTTGGGGTTGAGATCCCCAGCGATCCAGGCGAAAGCGTGCGTTCCGGTGTGGCGCAGCAGCGCAAATTCGGTTTCGGCGCGGGCGACCTTGGAGGCGAAATTGTCGGCCTTGGCCATGTCGACTAACTCCGGGCGAAAATGCAGCATCAGCGAGGTCTCGACGTCGCCGCCATGGATGCCATGGCGGTCTTCCAGCTCGGTGTACATGCCGGCGGGGCGGCCGAAGCGCTGCCAGCTGGTCTTCACCGCCAGCATCCTCTCACGCACGCGCAGCTCGCGCGTGACGATGCCCATGATCTCTTCATTGCCGCCATGCGAGTTGACGACGATCAGTTTCTTTACGCCTGCGCGGGCAACGGACAGGCCAAGCTCGGTCCAGGCATCGACCAGGGTGGTCGCCGGCAGGGTGAGCGTGCCCGGCGCCTGCAGATGCTCGTTCGACTTGCCGACCGCTTGGACCGGCAGGACGCGGATGTCGAGGTCGTCGGGCAGGCGGGCGATGACCGTCTCCAGCATGCCGTTCATGATCGAGGTATCGGTTGATACAGGCAGATGCGGGCCGTGCTGCTCGATCGCCGCCACCGGCAGCACGGCAATCGTCGCCTCCGGATCGATCGCGGCGTATTCGGTGGTCCGGTAGTCGCCCCACCAAACGCGTCTGTTTGCAACGGTCATGTCATGCCTCTTGACTGTGAGGGAGACCTAGCGCGCCAAACGTCGCCTGTCGATCACCCAGCCGCAATCGCCTCGACCTCGACCTTGAACTCCGGCCGCGCAAAGCCTGACACGATCATCAGCGTCGAGGCGGGCGCGGGGCTGGCAAACAAGCGGTCGCGGACGTCCATATAGGGCCGCAGAAAGGCGCGGTCGGTGACGTAGGCGTTGATGCGCACGATGTCGCCTAGCCCCAGCCCGGCTTCAGCCAGAATCGCCGCTATGTTTTGAAAGCAGAGCTCGGCCTGCGCGCCGGCATCCTCGGGGATCTCGTCGTCCGCCGTGATGGCGACCTGACCGGAGCACAGAACCAGCCGCTTGCCTGGCGGCACCTCGACGCCGTGGCTGTAGCGGGCGAAAGGCGGCTTGATCGACTTCGGCGCGAGGTATCTGAACATGGCAATCTCCTGTCTGCGAGAGCAGCCTAAGACGTGACCGATAGTACGTTCAAGATGTGGTGCATGGCACAAGGGCGATTGTGGACAGGCGTCCAAAAAATAGGCACGATGCCTCCCGCACAGCATGACCCGTCCGGTGTTGGCAGTGACTGCCGCGCAAGCAGGCGGCCCGGGCGGTGGCATGTGTCTTGCTTCTTGGATCAATGGTGTCGAGCCCGGCGCGTGACGCTCCGGAGCCAACAAAGGGTGGTGTCGATGTACGGAAAACAGAAGATTTCAGCGCTTGCGGTCGCGCTGCTTGGAGCCGGCACGTTCGGCGCGGCAGCAAACGAGAAGGTCACCTTCGGCACCAACTGGCTGGCCGAGCCCGAGCATGGCGGCTACTACCAGGCCGTCGCCGACGGCACCTACGCTGCATGTGGCCTCGACGTGACGATTTCGCAGGGAGGTCCGCAGGTCAGCGGGCGGCCGCTGCTGCTGGCCGGCAAGCTCGATTTCTACATGGGCGGCAATCTGCTGTCGGCCTTCGACGCCGTCCAGCAGGGCATCCCGATGCGCGTCGTGGCCGCCGATTTCCAGAAGGACCCTCAAGTCATCATGTCCCACCCGGGGCAGGGGCTGGACAAGTGGGAGGATTTGAAGAACGCCGACCAGTACATTCTCGGCGACGAGGGCGTCCAGACCTTCTTCCAGTGGATGGTCATCGAACTCGGTTTCGATGCCGCCAAGCGCGTGCCCTACACCTACAACACCGCTCCATTCCTGGCCAACAAGAAGTCGATCCAGCAGGGTTACGTCACCTCGGAGCCTTTTGCGGTCAAGAAGGAAGGCGGCTTCGTGCCCAACCAGTTCCTGCTCGCCGACTATGGCTGGGACACCTATTCGACGACGATCGAGGTGATGCAGGACACGATCGACAAGCGGCCGGAGGTGGTCCAGTGCTTCGTCGATGGCTCGGCCAAGGGCTGGTACAACTACCTCTACGGCGACAACAAGGCCGCCAACGAGATGATCAAGAAAGACAACCCCGACATGAGCGACGAGCAGATTGCCTTCTCGATCGAGCAGATGAAGAAGTTCGGCCTGGCCGATTCCGGCGACACCGAAAAGCTCGGCATCGGTGCCATGAACGAAGACCGGATCAAGAGCTTCTATGACAAGATGGTCAACGCCAAGGTCACGCCCGAGGGCATCGATATCAAGAAGGCCTACACGCTGGCCTTCATCAACAAAGGTGTCGGGATCGAGCTGAAGAAGTAGTCGTGAAGCTGGAAAAGATGGCGCAGGCGCCCATGACGGCATCGGGTGAAGGCCCGATGCTGCTGACGCTGCGCCATGTCGGCAAGGTGTTTTCCAATGGCGTGACTGCATTGAGCGACGTCGATCTCGCCATCCGCGAGGGCGATTTTGTCAGCCTGCTCGGGCCGTCCGGCTGCGGCAAGTCGACGGCGTTGAGGCTGATCGCGGGCCTGTCGACGCCGACATCCGGTCAACTCGACTGGGGCGGTTCGATCGACCGCGCCAATATCGGCTTCGTCTTCCAGGAACCGACGCTGCTGCCCTGGGCCAATGTCTTCGACAATGTCTGGCTGCCGCTCAGGCTGAAAGGCGCGTCGCGCGCCAAGGCGGCGCCGGCGGTGACGGAGATGCTGGAGCGGGTGCACCTGACCGGTTTCGAAAACGCCGTGCCGCGCGAGCTTTCCGGCGGGATGAAGATGCGCGTCTCGATCGCACGCGCCATGGTGACGAAGCCGCGCATTCTGTTGATGGACGAGCCGTTCGCCGCACTCGACGAGATCACCCGCTTCAAGCTCAACAACGATCTTCTGGAGCTGTGGCAGGACGAGCGCTTCACCGTCGTCTTCGTCACCCACAGCGTCTTCGAAAGCGTGTTCCTGTCCAACCGCGTCGTCGTCATGGCGGCGCGGCCGGGCCGCGTCCATGCCGAGTTGGCAATCGATGCCGCCTATCCACGCGACGAGGTGTTTCGCACCTCGCCCGACTATGCCGCGCTCTGCCGCCAGGCCTCGGACATCCTGGTCAACGCCATCAACACATCAGCCGGACCGCACCATGACGGCCATTGATCAGAATGCCGCAACGCTCGACGCGGAAGAGGCCGGCCGCGTACGCCAGGAGCGGCTGGAGCGGATCGGCCGGTGGGTCTTGCCTTTGGCGATCATGATCCTGGCGATCTGGCTGTGGGACCGCATTTGCGTGTGGAACGCGATCCCGCAATATATTCTGCCGCGCCCCGGCGTGGTGCTGTGGACGCTCTATAGCGATGCCGGGCTCCTGTTCTCCGCGCTGCTGGTCACGTTGCGCATAACCTTTCTCAGCCTGCTGCTCGCGGTCGTCGGCGGCGTCGGACTGGCGGTGCTGTTTGCGCAATCGAAATGGGTGGAGATGTCGTTCTTTCCCTTCGCCATCGTGCTGCAGGTAACGCCGATCGTGGCGGTCTTCCCGCTCATCAACATCTATGTGGACAACCAGACGGTGAAGCTTTTGCTTTGCGCCTGGATCGTTGCGTTCTTCCCGATCCTGTCCAACACCACGCTCGGCCTCAATTCGGTCGACCGCAATCTGCGCGACATGTTCAAGCTCAACGGCGCGACGCGCTGGCAGCAATTGCGCTATCTCAGACTGCCGGCGGCCATGCCGTATTTTCTAGGAGGCTTGAAGATAGCCGGCGGCCTGTCGCTGATCGGCGCCGTGGTGGCCGAGTTCGTCGCCGGCGCGCAGGGGCAGTCGTCGGGGCTGGCGTCGCGCATCATCGAGGCCGGCTACCGCCTCAACGCGCCAAGGCTGTTCGCGGCGCTGATCCTGATCTCGCTCACCGGCATATTGATCTTCCTGGTGCTGTCGCTGGTGTCGCATCTCATCCTGCGCCGCTGGCACGAGAGCGCGCTGAAGCAGGAGCGGTAGGGGGTTGGGTGACGTGATTGAGATGCTGGCGCGAAACACCCCCCTCTGGCCTGCCGGCCATCTCCCCCTCAAGGGGGGAGATTGGACGTCATCCGGGATTTCGCCAATTATCGACGTTGGAAGACGGGTGCTGTCGGAAAAGCTGCCAATCTCCCCCCTTGAGGGGGAGATGCCCGGCAGGGCAGAGGGGGGCGGTCCTTGATACCGACCTCTGGCTCGTACCATCTCACCAACGTCCGCCTTCACCGGTCGCTGACATCAGGTCTTGCCCCCACTTACGACACCGACGGTTTCGCGCTGGCCGACATCGCCGTCGCCGACGGTAAGCTCTCCAGCATCGCCGCGCACAAGAAATCAAAAGCGCCAGCCACCGCCATCGACCTTGCCGGCCGCATCATCCTGCCGTGCTTCGTCGACTGCCACACCCATATCGACAAGGGCCAGATCTGGCCGCGCAAACCCAATCCCGACGGCAGTTTCATGGGCGCGCTCAATGCCACCAGCGCCGACCGTGCAGCGCGCTGGAGCGCCGAGGACGTGGCGCGGCGCATGGATTTCTCTTTGCGCTCGGCCTACGCGCACGGCACCAAGGCCTTGCGCACTCATCTCGACAGCGTGCCGCCACAGGAGGAAATCTCCTGGCCGGTGTTCGAGGCGATGCGGGAGAAATGGCGCGGCCGCATCGAATTGCAGGCAGCCTGCCTGCTCGGCATCGAAGGCGTGCGCGACAGAGAGTGGTTCGAGAGGCTGGCCAAGCGTGTGGCTGCGGCCAAGGGCGTGCTCGGCGTCGTCACCTATATGGTGCCGGATCTCGAAGAGCTTCTCGACAAGGTGTTCGCCGAGGCGAACAAGCACGGGCTCGATCTCGATTTCCACGCCGACGAGACCGACGATATCGCGGCGATCTCGCTGAAGAAGATTGCCGAGGCCGCACTCTGGAACGGTTTTGAGGGCAACATCCTGGTGGGACATTGCTGCTCGCTGGCGCGCCAGCCGGACCTCGACGTGCTCGACACGCTGGACAAGGTCGCCAAGGCCAAACTTGCCGTGGTGTCGCTGCCGATGTGCAATCTCTATCTGCAGGACCGGCGCGCCGACCAGACCACGCCACGCTGGCGCGGCGTGACCTTGCTGCACGAGATGAAGGCGAGGGGCATTGCGGTCGCGGTCGCCTCCGACAACACCCGCGATCCTTTCTATGCCTATGGCGATCTCGACATGCTGGAGGTCTACCGCATGGCGACGCGCATCCTGCATTTCGACCATCCGGTCGGCGACTGGCCGCAGACGGTGGCGGCGACGCCGGCCAAGGTGATGCGGCTCGACGGTGTCGGGACACTGGCAGCCGGTGGCAGCGCCGATTTCATCGTCTTCAAAGGGCGGAGCTGGACGGAATTGCTCTCGCGGCCCGAATCGGATCGCATCGTCGTGCGCGCGGGACGAGCGATCGACAGACAATTGCCCGATTACGCCGAGCTCGACGGACTGATGGTGGAATGATGGATGTTTCGGCGCTCAAACGCGATCTCGACGGGATAAAGCTCGACGACAATCCGGCCATCGTCCAGCAGAAGAGCCGCGACTTCTACTGGTACAGCCCGGTGCTGAAGCAGCAGCTCGACCACGTCACCGGCGACCTGATCGTGACGCCCAGGAACGAGGCCGAACTGATCCGCGTGCTTGCCGCTTGCCACCGTCATGGCGTTCCGGTGACGCCGCGCGGCAGCGGCACCGGTAATTACGGCCAGGCGATGCCGCTGTCGGGCGGCGTGGTTTTGAACCTTGCCGAGATGAACGAGATCAAGGCCATAGCGCCGGGCCGCGTCGTCACCGGGCCGGGCGCGATCCTCGCCGACATCGACAGAGCGACGCGCGCGCATTCCGGGCAGGAACTGCGGCTGTCGCCGTCGACCTACAACACCGCCTCGATCGGCGGCTTCATCGCCGGCGGCTCGGGCGGCGTTGGCTCGATCAATTTCGGCGGTCTGCGTGATTTCGGCAATGTGCTGCGCCTGCGCGTCGTCACTATGGAGGCGGAGCCGAAGGCGCTCGAACTCACCGGCGAGGACCTGCACAAGGTCACCCACGCCTATGGCACCAACGGCATCATCACCGAGGTCGAGATGCCGCTGACTGCAGCCTATGAATGGATCGACGTGATCGTCGGCTTCGACGCTTTCATGCCGGCAGCCCGCTACGGCAATGCGCTGGCACGCCAGGACGGCATCCTGACCAAGCTGATCACGCCGATCGCCGCGCCCGTGCCGCAGCTCTATTTCAAGCGCCACCAGAAGTTCTTCCGGGACGGGCAAAGCATCTGCGTCGTCATGGTTGCCCGGCATGGGCTAGACGCGTTCCTCGCCTTCACCCGCCGCGCCGGCGGCGAAGTCATCTTCAATGCGGCGACGGCAACGGACGAAGAGAAAAAGGGCCTGCCGCCGGGCTTCGAACTGGCGTGGAACCACACCACGCTCAGGGCACTGCGGGTCGATCCCGCGATCACCTATCTGCAATCGCTCTATCCGTTTCCCAACCAGCTGGCGCTGGTGGAGAAGATGGACGCGATGTTTCCGAACGAGGTCTTTTCGCATCTCGAATTCGTGCGCCTCGACGGCAACATCACCTGCTTCGGCCTGCCGCTGGTGAAATTCACCACCGAGGCGCGGCTCAACGAAATCATCCGGCTGCATGAGGAGAATGGCTGCCCGATCTTCAACCCGCACCGCTACACGCTGGAAGAGGGCGGCATGAAGCAGACGGATGAAATCCAGCTCGCCTTCAAGCGCGAGACCGATCCGCAAGGCCTGCTCAATCCCGGCAAGATGATCGCCTGGGAAAATCCGGATTACGACTATCGCTCGGGCCGGACTTTTTTGTTCAGGGGTTTGCAGAAAGCAGAATGAGCAGAGGTTTGAGCTTGAGCACCCCCCTCTGTCCTGCCGGACATCTCCCCCGCAAGGGGGGAGATTGGCAGCCTGAACGCCGCGGCCCGGCAGGGCAGAGGAGGGTGCCTCGCGCCCACCTCGCAAGTATTTCCCCATGAAAGTCCTCGTCCTCTACGCACACCCGGTGGAGACCAGCTTCAATGCAGGTCTGCACCGCACGATCGTCGAGCGGCTGACGGCCGCCGGCCATGAGGTCGACGATTGCGATCTCTATGCAGAGGATTTCGACCCCAGGCTGACGCGCGGGGAGAGGCTGGATTATCATAACCAACGCAGCCCTGCGGACCCGGCCGCGCCCTATGTCGAGCGGCTGCTCAAGGCCGAGGCGCTGGTGCTGTCATATCCCGTCTGGAACTACGGCTTCCCGGCCATCCTGAAAGGCTTTTTCGACCGCGTGTTTCTGCCCGGCGTGTCGTCCAAATTGGTCGACGGCAAGGCGCAGCCTTCGCTCCACAACATCCGCAAGCTGACCGCCGTCACCACCTATGGCGGCAGCCGCTTCCGCGCCATGCTGATGGGCGATCCGCCACGCAGATTGGTCAAGCGGATGCTGCGCGCGACGATCAGGCCCGGCGCCTCGGTGTCCTACCTCGCGCATTATTCGATGAACCTGTCGACCGACGAGACGCGGGCAGCCTTCATGGCCAAGGTCGCGGCCGGGATGGATGAATTCTGATGCGCGTGCTGGTGGTCTATTGCCATCCGGTGCCCGAAAGCTTTTGCGCCGCCATCAGAGATGCCGCAGTCGATGTGCTGAAGGCACGCGGCTGGGAGGTGCGGCTGCTCGACCTCTATGCGGAGAAATTCGATCCGGTGATGGGCTGCGAAGAGCGACGCGCCTACAATGAGCGGGCGCCGGAGGATCCGGCCCTAAAACCGCATTTCGAGCATCTCGCCTGGGCTGAGGCGATCCTGTTCATCTATCCGACCTGGTGGTACGGGCTGCCGGCCATGCTGAAGGGCTGGCTCGACCGGGTCTGGGCGACCGATGTCGCCTTCAAGCTGGGCAAGGGGCGCATCACGTCGCTGATGACACATGTCACCAGGGTCGGCGTCATTACCACCTGCGGCGCGCCGACCTGGTGGAGCGTCGTCGTCGGCCAGCCCGGCCGCAAGACCTTGCTGCGCGGTATGCGCGCGCTGTGCGCCCGCCGCTGCCGGACGTTTTTCCTGGCGCACTACCTAATGGACGCCTCGACGCCAAGGACGAGGGCGGCGTTTCTGGTGAAAGTGCGGGCGAAGCTGGAGCGGTTTTAAGCTTCTTCACCCTACCCCTTGTGGGGAGGGTCGCGCAGCAAATGCCGCAAGGCGGCTTTTGCGAAGCGGGGTGGGGGGTCTCGTAGGGCGCACCCCCACCCCGTCTCGCAATCTCCGCTTCGCTCCGACTGCGAGCCGACCCTCCCCACAAGGGGAGGGTAAAAAGGTGCTACATCCTCGTCCGTTCCGCCTTGGGATCGTACATCGGCTTCAGCGATGCTTCCGCCGCAAAACGCTCGCCGGCGATCTCGATCTCGTAGGACGAGGCCAGCACATCCGCCTCGCTCTCGCCCTGGCAGGGCACATAGCCCAGTCCGATCGCGCCGCCGAGATGGTGGCCGTAATTCCCCGATGTGATCGGGCCGACGATCTTGCCGTCGCGCAGGATCGCCTCGTTGTGGAAGAGCAGGGGTTCAGGGTCTTTCAAACGGAACTGCACCAGCCGGCGCGACAGGCCGGCTTCTTTTCTCTTCAGCACCGCATCGCGGCCGATGAACTCGCCCTTGGCGGTTTTGACCGCAAAGCCGAGGCCGGCCTCCAGCACATTGTCCTCGTCGGTGATGTCGTGGCCGAAATGCCGAAACGCCTTTTCGATGCGACAGGAATCGAGCGTATGCAGGCCGCAAAGTTTCGGGCCGACATCCGCCCCCGCCTCATCGATCGCCTCGAAAACATGGGCAGCCTGGTCGGTAGAGACATAAAGCTCCCAGCCGAGTTCGCCGACATAGGTGACGCGGTGGGCGCGGGCGAGGCCCATGCCGATCTCGATCTCCTGGAAGGTGCCGAACGGATTGTTCTCGTTGGAGAAATCGTTAGGGCTGACTTTCTGGATCAGCTTTCGCGCATCTGGACCCATCAGGCAGAGCACGGCCTCAGCTGCCGTGACATCGGTGATGACTACGAATTCATCGCCGACATGCCGGCGCAGCCAGGCGAGGTCGCGTTGCAGCGTCGCGCCCGGCACGACGAGGAAGTAGGCGGTCTCAGATAGCCGCGATACCGTCAGATCGCTCTCGATGCCGCCGCGCTGGTTGAGCATCTGGGTGTAGACGATCTTGCCCGGCGCCACGTCCATGTCGTTGGCGCAGAGCCTTTGCAGGAACGCGCAGGCATCGCGGCCCTCGACACGGATCTTGCCGAACGAGGTCATGTCGAACAGGCCGACCTTGTTGCGGACCGCCAGGTGTTCCTCGCGCTGGTTGTCGAACCAGTTCTGCCGCTTCCAGGAATAGCGGTATTCGCGCTCTTGCCCTTCGCGGGCGAACCAGTTGGCGCGCTCCCAGCCGGCGACTTCGCCGAAGACCGCGCCGCGCGCCCTCAGGTGTTCATGCAGGGGCGATCGCCTGACATTCCTGGACGTTGCCATCTGCCGGTAGGGGAAATGGTCGGCATAGAGCAGGCCGAGCGTCTCGGAGACCCGCTCCTTGAGATAGCGGCGGTTCTTCTGGAATGGCTGGGCGCGGCGGATGTCGACTTCCCAGAGGTCGAAGGGCGCTTCGCCGTCATTGATCCACTGCGCCAGCACCATGCCGGCGCCGCCGGACGACACGATGCCGATCGAGTTGTAGCCGGTCGCCATCCAGTAGCCCGACAGCTCCGGCGCTTCGCCGAGATAGTAGCGGTCGTCGGGGGTAAAGCTTTCGGGGCCGTTGAAGAAGGTGTGAATGCCGGCGGTTGCCAGCATCGGCATGCGGTTGACGCCCATCTCGAGGATCGGCTCGAAATGCTCCATGTCCTCCGGCAACTGGTCGAAGCAGAAATCCTCGCTTATGCCGTCCATGCCCCAGGGCTTGGCCACCGGCTCGAAGGCGCCAAGCATCATCTTGCCGGCGTCTTCCTTGTAGTAGGCGCACTCATCCGGCACGCGCAGCACCGGCAGCCGGCCAAGGCCGGGGATCGGCTCGGTGACGAGATAAAAATGCTCGCAGGCATGCAGCGGGATGGTGACGCCGTTCTGGGCGCCGAGTTCGCGCGCCCACATGCCGGCGCAGTTGACGACGATGTCGGCCTCGATCGTGCCCTGGTCGTCGCCTTGCGCCCACGACACGCCGGCGACGCGACCGGCCTTGGTGTGGACCTTGGTGACCTTCACATTCTCGACGACTGTGGCGCCGCGCTGGCGGGCGCCCTTGGCCAGCGCCATGGCGATGTTGGCCGGATCGCATTGGCCGTCGAGCGGCAGATGCACGGCGCCGACCACATCGGACACGTTGAGATGCGGGTACATCTCCTTGACTTCACCAGGCGAAATCTCGCGCACATCGACATCGAAGGCGCGGGCGAGCGAGGCCTGACGGTAAATCTCGTGCTTGCGCTCCTCGGTCAGCGCCACGGTGATCGAGCCGACCTGGCGCATGCCGGTGCCGACTTCGGTCTCGGCCTCCAGCTTGACGTAGAGGTCGGCCGAATATTTCGCCAGCCGCGTCATGTTCTGCGAGCCGCGCAGCTGGCCGATCAGGCCGGCGGCGTGCCAGGTCGTTCCCGAGGTCAGCTGCTTGCGTTCCAGCAGCACGATGTCGGTCCAGCCGAGCTTGGCCAGGTGGTAGGCGACCGAACAGCCGGAGACACCGCCGCCGATAATAACCGCGCGGGCCTTGATGGGAATGCTTCTGGTCATGCGGCCTCGCGGCGATAGCCGGATGCGAAGCGGCGCAGGCGTTTTGCGGCTTCCTGAAGCACCGGTTCCGGTTGGCAGAGGCTGATGCGGATGTGGCCGGCAGCGGCCTTGCCGAAGCTGGAACCCGGCATGACGCCGACACTCTCCTGGTCGAGAAAGGCCCAGGCGAATTTCTCGTCGTCGGGCTCGACGGCGGAGATGTCGAGCATGACATACATGCCGCCCTCGGAGCCGTGCACGCTGACATTGTTCATGCCGCGCACGGCGTCGAGCAGGACGGTGCGGCGCGCCGCATAGCGTTCGGCGATCTCCCTGACGCCAAAGCGGTTCTCCAGCGCCTCGGCGCAGGCGATCGAGATGAAGGCCGGCAGGCCGTAGGTCGTCACCAGATTGAGATTGGTCAACAGCGTGATCATCTGCGCTGGGCCGGTCAGCCAGCCCATGCGCCAGCCGGTCATGCCATGGCTCTTGGACATCGAATTGATGACCAGCGTGCGCTCCGCCATGCCGGGCAGGCCGCGCGGCGAGATGTGCTCGCCGCCGCCGAGCGTCCAGTAGACCTCGTCCGACAGCAGCCAGAGATCGTGCTCGCGGCAGATCTCGGCCAGCTCTTCCAGACGCTCACGCGAATAGACGGCGCCGGTCGGGTTGTTCGGCGTGTTGATCAAAATGGCGCGCGTGTTGGGCTTGAGCGCCGCGCGGATCATCTCGGCGTGCGGCTGGAAACCGTCTCCGGCCGGCGTCTCGACGACGGTGAAGCTGGCGCCGGCGGCGCTGAAGGTGTTGGGATAAGTCGCGTAGTAGGGCGCCACCACGATAGCGTGGTCGCCCTGGTCGAGAACGGCCTGCACCGCCGCGTAAAGGGCGGCCTGACCGCCCGGCGTGGCGATCACCTGGTCGGGGCTCGTCTCGACCCCGGTGCAGGCGGTCGAGGCCGCCGCCATCGCCCTGCGCAGGCGCGGAACGCCGGGAAGCGGGGTGTAGTGGTGGTTGCTGCCGCGAACCGCCGTCACGCAGGCTTCGATGGTCTGGCTCGGCGTATCGAAATCATGGTCGCCGACCGACAGCATGATGATGTCCTGGCCCGCCTCCTTGCGGGCCCATGCCTCGGTGTGGACCTCCCAGCCATCCTTGCCCGAAGGCACGATGCCGGAAATGCGCGATGATGGTCTGGGCATCAGGATACTCCCGAGATTTCGTGGCCGGCCTGTTCGAGCCGGTCGCGCAAGGCGGCGGTGTGGGCAGGGCCGACTTCGCAGCAGCCGCCGACGATGGTGGCGCCAGCGGCGACCCAGCCGAGCGCCTGGTCGGCATAGGCATCCGGATCAAGGTCGTGGCGTGCGTGCAGCACTTCCACCGTTCCACCATGCTTGAGCGCTTCGACAGAGGTGAAGCCATTGGCATAGGCGCCGACCGGGCCGCCGAGAGCAATCAATTCGGGCAGTGCCGCGGCGATAGCTTCTGGCCGGCAGCAATTCACCAGGCGCGCTGCAACCGTCAGGCCGTCGAGGGCGTCCGCCGCTGCCGCTATTGTTTCGCCGCTGCGCAGCCGCGGCGCGCCGTGATCGGCGAGCGTCCAAGACACCCAGACAGGTTTGCCGCTTTCCGACGCAGCGGTAACGGCCGCACGGCCTTCCTCGGCTGAGGCCATGGTCTCGCACAGGAACAGGTCGACGCCATCGGCCTGCTCGGCGACGATGCGGCGATAGATTTCCAGCGTCTCCTCGAACGATATGGTCAGCGCCGGCGCATAGCTGCCGAACAGCGGTGACAGGCAGCCGGCGATCGCTGCATCGCCTGCCTCCTCGCGTGCCTGTCTTGCCAATTCGATGCCGCGCTTCTGCAAGGGCCTGAAGAGGTCTTCTGCTCCTTCCCGCGCGAGCCGCTCCGGCGTCGCCGAATAGGTGTTGATGGTGATGACGCGAGCGCCGGCCCGGATGAATTCGGCATGCAGGCCACGCACCAGATCCGGCTCGTCGATCAGCACCCTGGCCGACCAGAGCGGCGTCGGCTCGGAGCTGCTGCGGCGGACCAGTTCCTGGCCCATGCCGCCATCGGTGAGAATGACTTTCTTCATGCTCTCAATCTTTCGTTTTTCGGATCCCACAGCGGCTCGTCTTTCTGCACGACCGCCCGAAAGCGATCGCCGAAGATTTCGATCTCGATCGCGGTATCGGGTTCAGCCAGGTCGGCGCGCAGCATGCCGAGCGCGATCGATTTGTCGATGCGATGCCCCCAGCCGCCGGACGTCGTCTCGCCGACGATCTTGCCGTCATGCCAGAGCGTCGACACCGACGGCGCGTCGCAATCGCCGGGGTTTTCGACCACCAGCGTGACGAAGCGCTTCTTTACGCCTTGCTGCTTTTCGTTCTGCAGGGCTGCCTTGCCGCGGAAGTCGGGCTTGTCCCATTTTACGAAGCGCTCGAGCCCGCCCTGCAGGACCGTATAGTCGGTCGACAGGTCGCCCTTCCAGGTCCGGTAGCCCTTTTCGAGGCGCAGCGAATCCAGCGCATACATGCCGAACGGTTTCAGACCGTGTTTTTGTCCCGCCGTCCAGACGGCGTCGAAGATGGCGGCGGTGTCTCCCACCTTGGTGTGGATTTCCCAGCCGAGTTCGCCGGCGAAGGATACCCGCACCAGCTTCGCCCAGCGGCCGGCGATGGTGGTTTCCTGATGCGTCAGCCAGGGCAGCGAGAGATCCGCGCCACAGACCTCGGCCAGGATCTTGCGCGAATTGGGGCCGGCGAGGATTTGCGTCGAATAGTCTTCGGTCCTGTCGGTGAGGGTGAAAGCTGCGTCCTTCGGCAGGCGCGACTTCAGCCATTCGAAATCGTGCCACTGCGCTACCGCCGCGGTGATCAGAGTCATCTGCTCTTCGCCATGGCGCACCACCGACATCTCGGTGACGATGCGGCCCTTGTCGTCGGCGAAATAGGCGAGGCCGATGCGGCCCGGCTTGGGCACCAGGCCGGTGACCTGCAGCGCCAGCCATTCGGCTGCGCCAGGACCTTCGAGGTTGAAGCGCGAGAAGCCGGGCAGGTCCAGAATGCCGGCGGCGTCGCGCACCGCCAGGCATTCTTCGCGCACGCGGTGCTGCCACGGCCCGTCGCGGCGGAAGGTGAGTGTTGCTTCTTCCGACGTGTCGTCACCGGGTTGCGCATACCAGGTGGCACGCTCCCAGCCATTATAGGCGTCGAACTGGGCGCCGAGGGCCTTGATGCGATCGTGGATCGGCGACAGCTTGCGGTCGCGCCCGGCCGGCCAGGCATGCCGCGGAAACTGGATGGCGTATTCGTTGCCGTAGATCTCCATGCCCTTGGCAACGCTATAGTCGGGGGCGGCCGCAAAGCTGGTGAAGCGGCGCGGATCGCAGGACCACATGTCCCATTCGGTCTGGCCCTCGGTGATCCACTCGGCCAGCACCTTGCCGGCGCCGCCGCCCTGGGCGATGCCGAAGGTGAAGACACAGGCCTCGAACGCGTTGGGAACGCCGGGCATCGGACCGATCAGCGGATTGCCATCCGGCGCGTAAGGGATCGGCCCGTTGATCACCTTGGACAGGCCGGCAGTGCCCAGGATCGGCACGCGGGCTACGGCATCGGCAAGGTAGTGCTCAAGACGGTCGAGATCGTCGGGGAAGAGCTGGAAGGAAAAGTCCTCCGGCATCGGGTCGTTGTGGGTTGCCCAATGCGCGCGGCAATTGCGCTCATAGGGACCGAGATTCATGCCGTTCTTTTCCTGGCGCAGATAGTAGGAGGTGTCGACGTCGCGCAGCAGCGGCAGCTTCTTGCCCTGCTCCTTCGACCACGCCACCAGTTCGGGGATTTCCTCGAACAAGATGTACTGATGGCTCATCACCATCATCGGGACGTCGCGGCCGAACATTTTGCCGACTTCCGCGGCTCGGTAGCCGGCGGCGTTGACGACGATCTCGCAACGGATCTCGCCTTGCGGCGTCTCGACAACCCATTCGTCGTTCTCGCGGCGCACACCTGACACCGGACAGAAGCGGACGATCCTGGCGCCTATGTCGCGCGCACCCTTGGCCAGTGCCTGCGTCAGCTGCGCGGGGTCGATGTCGCCGTCGTTTGGATCGTAGAGCGCACCTTTGAGGTCATGCGTCTCGATGAAGGGATAGCGGCGCTTGATCTCATCAGGGCCGACAATGGCGATGTCCATGCCCTGGTAGCGGCCCATGCCCTTGGCGCGCTGGAACTCCTGCATGCGCTCCTTGGTGTGGGCGAGGCGGAGCGAGCCGGTAACGTGGTAGTTCATGGGATAGTCGACGGCATCAGCCAAGCCGCGATAGAGCTCGGTCGAATAGCGCTGCATGTTCATCAGCGACCAGGACGACGAGAAGGTCGGCACATTGCCGGCGGCATGCCAGGTCGAGCCCGATGTCAGCTCGTTCTTTTCAAGCAGCACGCAATCGGTCCAACCCGCCTTGCACAGATGGTAGAGCGAGGAGGTGCCGACGACACCGCCTCCGATGATCACCACGCGTGCCGTGGTCGGCAAACCGGCCATATTCTTCTCCCAAACCTGAAGCGCGCTGCGCTTCTATCTTTTTGCTTGATGCATGTCGTTTCCCAAACCGCTGCACACTTTGGGCGACATGCATTCAATAAACAGGCGGCGAAACCACCCAGATGACCACGGCCGGCTCGCTGCCGGGATTGCGCCAGCGGTACGGCTTGCGCTCGAAGCGGAAGGAATCGCCTTCGACAAGACGGTGCCAGACGCCGGCGATCTCGATCTCGAAAATGCCAGAGGCGATGTAGCCGGCTTCCTCGGTCGGCCGCAGCTGCTCGCTCTTCATCTCGGCGCCCGGCGCGAAGATCGAACGCACCATCTCGAAACTACCGCCGAGATCGGGCGACAGAAGCTCCTCCACCAGGCCGGATTCGCTTGTGCCAAGCGTGCGCCGGCTGCCGGCGCGCACGATGACGCCGCGCTCCTTTTCGATCGGCACGTCGTGGCTGAAGAACAGGCTGAGCGGCACGCCGAATAGATCGGCGAAGGCCCTGAGGTCGCCAAGCGAAGGGATAGACAGGCCGCGCTCGACCTGGCTGACCCAGCCGACAGAGCGGCCAAGCTTCAGCGCGATCTCAGCCAGCGTCAGCCCACGCGCCTTGCGCAGCGCACGGATGTCGCTCGCCAGCAGGCGCTCGTCAGGTCCCTGCAATGTTTTGGGAATAGCTGGGGGCAAAACGCTCACTTGATGAAAATCTGGAAATGAACTTCATGGGAGCTCATGTCCGTGAAAAAATCAAGCGAATTTTCATGGGCACACAAGATTTGCTTGCGCCATTTTGGCGGTTCATGCAAAGGCTCTGGCACGAGCGGCGGGTGTGGGAATGCGGGTCGGCGACCAAGGATTGAAATCTGCGCAAGGTCTTCTCCGATAGCCGGTTCGGCTTTCGAAGTGTGCGCAAAGGGACGGCCCATGCTGGAAAAAAACCGCCTGGCAGCGCATAACGCGGCTGTTGTCGACGAGGCGATCATCTCGCGCCGTTCAGTGCGCGCCTTCCTGCCCGACATGGTCGATGACGAGACGATCCGAGCCATTCTCGGCGTCGCCGCGCGCGCGCCTTCGGGCACCAATATGCAGCCCTGGCGGGTCTATGTCGTCAAGGGCGAGGTCAAGCAGCAGATCACCGATGCCATCCTGAATTCCGGTATCCGCGCCGAAAAGGCCGATTGGGACGAGTATCGCTATTACCCCACCCAGTTCTTCGAGCCGTATCTCACCCGCCGCCGCGCCAACGGTTTCGGGCTCTATGGGGCACTCGGCATCGGCCGCCGCGAGGTCGACAAGATGCGCGCCCAGCACGACCGCAACTTCGTCTTCTTCGACGCGCCGGTCGGCATGATCTTCACCATCGACCGGCGGCTGAACCAGGGCTCGTGGATCGACTACGGAATGTTCCTGCAGAACATCATGGTGGCGGCGCGAGGCAGGGGCCTGCACACCTGCCCGCAGGCCGCCTTCGCGCCCTATCACCGGCAGATCCGGCCGGTGCTCAACATCCCCGACGAGGAGATCGTCGTCTGCGGCATGGCGCTAGGGCTCGAGGACACCTCCAAGCCCGAAAACGACTTCCGCACCGACCGCGTGCCGCTGGAAGAGTGGGTGACGTTCAGCGGCTAGGCCTCGGCTACCGGGGCCTTATTCCACGTTCATCTGCGCGCCATGGCCGCTGACATGGGCGCCGTCCTGCGGTGTCAGTCTGAGATAGGCGATCAGCGCGCACAAAGTGATGACGCCCTCGACCACGAACAGGATGCGGAAATCGTTGGTCACCGCCGGCCTGCCGCCAGCCAGGAACGACAACAGCGCCGCCGCCAGGCCGACGCTGATCGCCACCCCCAACTGCCACAGTATGTAGTAGAGCGCGCTGAAGCGGGCGAGCTGGTCGGGCGCGATGTCGGAATAGGCGAGATTGCCGGTCGAAGCCCACTGCGCCGAGCGCAGAACGCCGAAGGCAAAGATATAGGCTAGCACGATCCAGACCGGCGTTGTCGCCTCAATCAAGGCGAAGCCCGCTACCATGGCAGCAACGATCGGCGTGTTGACGACCAGCACGCGGCGAAAGCCGAAACGGTTGAGCAGGCGCGGCATGAAGACACGCATGATCAGCGAGCCGATTGCGGCGACGAAAGTCAGCGATCCCGCCTGCACCGCGCTCATGCCGAAGCCGAGCTGGAACATCAGCGGCAAAAGGAAAACGACCGAGCTCAGGCCGATCGTGTCCAACCCACCACCGGTGAGGAATGAGATGCGAAAGGTGCGGATGCGCAGGAGTTTCAGGTCAAGCAAGGGGTTGCGGGCGCGCAGGCAGTAGAAGGAGGCAAGCGTCAGTATGACGATCGCCAGCGCCAGCTCGGCCGCGATCATGCTGCCGGCGGCGTCTTTGGCCGCAAGCGAATCCATGCCGAAGACCAGCAGGACCATGCCGCTGCCGACCAGCAGGAAGCCCGGGAAATCGAACGGCGTGCGCACCGGTTTGGTAACGGCCGGAAACAGCGACGCGGCAAGAACGGCCGCGGCCAGCGCGAACGGCACGTTGATGAAGAAGATCCAGCGCCAGGAAATGTAGGTCGTCAGCGCGCCGCCGACTAGCGGGCCGACCAGCGGTCCGGACTGGCCGGCCAGCGAAATATACATGTTGATCTTCAGCGTGCGGCTGCGCGGGAAGGTCGACAGGATGACGACCTGGCCGAGCGTCCCCATCAAGGCGCCGCCGAAGCCTTGCAGCGCGCGGGCGCCGACCAGCGTCCAGATGTCGTTGGACAGGCCGCACAGCGCCGATGACGCGGCGAACACCAGCAAGGCGAAGCAGTAGACATTGCGCAGGCCGAAGCGGTCGGCGGCCCAGCCGCCGAGCGGCATCGAAATGATCAGGCTGGCGACATAGACGGTGATCAACAGGCCGAGCTGGCTCGGCGGCCGGCCGAGGCTGTCGCTGATGCCGGGCAGGGCGGTGACCACGACATTCTGGTCGAGGCTCGTCATGAACACACCGCAGGCGACCGTCAGCGGTAGCAGGAGCAAGGCTCTGGCCGACACATCGGCGCGATCCGTGGCGCCGGCGGATAGTTCTGCGGTCATGGGGATGTTCGAACCAAACGACGATGCCGACTCTGAGACGGGAGCTTTTTGATCCCCTGGGCCGGTTGGGCCACGTTCCCCACCATGGGCTTCCATTGGAGCATTCTCTAGCGGCAGAACCGGCTGGCCTTGAGGCCAGAACGGCTGTCGGCCCTACTGAACCTCGTAGCCGACCTCCTCGCTGGCATGGCAGAGCGCCTTCCAGAACGAGCGGGCGAAGGAGCGGAAGACATAGATGTCGAACTGGTCGGCGCCGGTGCGCTGGATCTGCGCAAAGACGTCGTGATGGGTGGTCGAACGGCCGGAGCCTATGGGGAACGCGGGCAGCGCAAAGTCGATGGCGAAGAATTTCGCCAGCACCCATTCGGCCTTAGGGCCGGCGATGCGGATAGCGGTGCGGCCATGCGACAGGTCGGTGATCGTGCCGATTGCCGGGGTTACGTCCCCGGCAAAACTCACCGCCAGGCCCTCGGCATCGTCGACGACCGTGAATTTTCCAGGCGCGAAACCGAACACGGCCTTGCCGAACTTGGCGAGACCGCCGCCGGCACCGTCGGGCAAAGCGAGGCCGGTGACCTTGCCGATCGCCTCGATCAGCTGCTTTTCCGCGCCCGGCCATGCGGCCAGCTGCAGGATCGAGCCTGGCCTGGTCTCGGTCAGGATGACATCGACGCCATGCTCGAAATTGCCGTGCGAACCCGGATGGAACACCGGCTCGAGCGGCGAGAGGCGCTCGGGTGATTGGCGTTCGGTTGATTGGCGCTCAGCCATGCATGCGGCTCCCGTCCGGGTCGTAGAAATGGTTGGAGACGATTTCGACCGGCCCGAACCGGTTGCGCAGCGGATCGGAGACAAACGCGCGGGTGCCACGGCGCGCCTTGCCGCCTTCGACCAGGGCCAGCGCGATGTGCTTGCCCAGCGCCGGCGAATAGCAGCAGGCGGTGATGTGGCCGATGGAATCGTGCGGATTGGCTTCGTCCAGTTGCTCGACGAGGTGGGCGCCGCCATTGAACGGCCGGTTGTCGAGCGAGACCAGGCCGACCAGCTGCAGCCGCTCGGGCGCGATCAGGCCTTCGCGGTCCATCATCGCCGAGCCGATGAACGGCTTCTTCTTCGACAGCATCCAGTCGAGATGCAGGTCGCGCGCCGTGGTGCGCCCGTCGATCTCCGCGCCGGTGACATGGCCCTTTTCGATGCGCATCGTGCCCAACGCCTCCAGCCCGTAGGTGACCAGGCCGAACGGCTTGCCGGCTTCGATAAGGGCTTCCCAGACATGGGTGCCGTAGCCGGCGCCGCAATAGACCTCGAAGGCCATCTCGCCGGAGAAGGACAGCCGGCAAATCATCACCGGCACGCCTGATATCTCGCCACGCACGATGCCCATGAAGGGCAGGGCAGTGTTGTCGACGGCGGTGCCGGTGACGCAGGCGGCGAGGATGGCCCGCGCCTTCGGCCCGCCGATGGCCGCGCCCGCCCATTCGTCGGTTACCGAGGTGACATGCACTTTGAGCTCCGGCCAGATGACGTCGAGGAAATATTCCAGATGCTGCATCACCTTGCCGGCGTTGGCCGTGGTGGTCGTCATCAGGAAATCCCGTTCGCCAAGCCGCCAGGTGGTGCCGTCGTCGAAGGCCAGCCCATCCTCGCGCAGCATCAGGCCGTAGCGGGCCTTGCCGACGGGGAGGGTAGAAAACATGTTGGTGTAGACGCGGTCGAGGAATTCACCGGCATCCGGTCCCTGCACGGCGATCTTGCCCAGCGTCGAGACGTCGACAATGCCGGCACTTTCGCGCGTCGCCCTGGCTTCACGGACATAGGCCTGTTCGACCGTCTCGCCGGCAAGGCCGTAGATCATTGGCCGGAACCAAAGGCCGGCCGAATACATCGTCGCGCCATTGACGAGGTGCCAATCATGCATCGGCGTCAGCCGCTCGGGCTTCAAATCGCCGAAGCGCTCGGCCGCCAGCGAGCCGATCGACACCGCGGAATAGGGCGGACGGAAGCGCGTCGTGCCGACTTCGGGGATCGGTTTGCCCAGCGCCTCGGCCATGATGGCAAGGCCCGGGACGTTGGAGTTCTTGCCCTGGTCGGTCGCCATGCCGAGCGTGGTGTAGCGCTTCAGATGCTCGACGGAGACAAAACCCTCGCGATGCGCCAGCCGTACGTCTTCGGCAGTCACGTCATGCTGGAAGTCGACGAAGCTTTTTCCCTTGGCTTTGATCTCGAACACCGGCGCCGGATCGGGGTTTCCCGGGGCTGCTTCGACATCCGGCAAGGCTGCCGGCGCAGCCGCTCCGCCCGCGGCGGACAGGCCGGCTGCACGGCCCTCGGCAAGGGCTTCGAGCGTGGAAAAGCTGCCGTTGAAGGCGCCCGCACCAATCCATTGCTGATTTGGCCAGTGCTGTTGCGTTTGCTTTGGCGGCAGGAAGGCCTGGCGGGCAGGATTCCACTCGGCTCTCGCGCCAGCCTGGCTGGCGAGGTGGATGGTCGGCGACCAGCCGCCCGACATCAGCAGGCAATTGGCATGGATGCTGCGGGCATCACCGCTGAGCGTGCCCGAGTTCATGTCGAAGCGCTGCACCTTGAGGCCGGAGAGCGCCTTGCCGCCCTCGGTGGCGACCACGGCATGGCCGGAGAGGATTTCGGCTTCGGCCTCGGTGGCGAGGCTGCGCATCTCGGCCGAAAGCTCGGGGCGCACGTCGACGATGGCGACAATAGCCGCGCCCGCCTTCCTCAGCGCCAGCGCCGAGCGATAGGCGCTGTCATTGTTGGTGAACAGCGCGACCCTGTCGCCGGGCAGCACGCCATAATCGTTAGCATAGCGCTCGGCGGCATGCGCCAGCATGACGCCCGGCCGGTCATTGCCGGGGAACACAAGCGGCCGCTCGAAAGAGCCGGTGGCCAGCACCACCGTTTTGGCGCGGATCGCCCAGTAGCGATGGCGAGGCTCGCCCTTGCCGGGCGTCTCCTTATGGTCGGTGACGCGCTCGAGTGCCGCCAGCGTGTTGCCGTCGTAATAGCCCCACACCGTGGTGCGCGGCAGCAGGCGGACCGTGTCATGGCCTTCGAGTTGGCTGACGGTGCGCGCCGCCCAGTCGGCGGCCGGCGCGCCGTCGATGGCCTCGCCGGACCAGTTGGCCGATCCGCCGAAACGCGGCAAGAGTTCGGGCCGGATGACCCGCGCGCCCTGGTCGGCAGCGGCCTTGGCGGCCGACAGGCCGGCCGGGCCGGAGCCGACCACCAGCACGTCGCAAAACGCGTTCATGCGCTCGTAGCGCGAGGTGTCGGCGGCAATACCGGCGCGGCCCAGGCCGGCGGCGCGGCGGATGAAATGCTCGCAGAACATCCAGAAGCGGGTGCCTTTCAAGGGGCCGAAGACAGGGCCCATGAAGGTCTTGTAGTAGAAGCCGGCGGCCAGGATCTTGCCGCCGAGCTGGTTGACGGCGTTGATGTCCCAGGCGAGCGAGGGAAAGCGGTTCTGGCTGACGGCCACCAGCCCGTCATAGATCTCGACCATGGTTGCGGCGATGTTGGGCTCGCGCACTTCGCCGCGCAGCACCGTGACCAGCGCGTTCGGCTCCTCGACGCCGGCCGAGAGCAGGCCGCGCGGGCGGTGGTATTTGAACGAGCGGCCGAAAAGCGTCACGCCGTTGGCAAGCAGTGCCGAGGCCAGCGTGTCGCCGGCATGGCCGGTGTAGGGCGTGCCGTCGAAGGTGAAGCGGATGGTGCGCATGCGGTCGACGCGGCCGCCGGTCTCGGTGCGGCGCGGGCTCACGACTTCCCTCCGGCCTTGTGCCGGGCGGCGGCATTATGGTCGCCGCGCGCAAAACCGGTGCCGGAAATCTCATGCGTGACCGTGTTGCGCACCATCCTCAGATGGGTGCGGCAGCCGCCGGAATGCTGCCAGATCTCATTGTGGTCGCCGGCCGGGTTCAGGCGGTCGTAGACATAGGCGTTCCAGGCGTCGAGGTCCTGCGAGTTGGGCTGCGGGCGCTCGCGGTTGCCATCGCCCTGATAGGTGAACTCGATGACGTCGCGCGGGCCGCAATAGGGACAAGTGATAAGCATTTGTTTGAACCCTAATGCAGCCGGGGCGTTGCGCCCTGGCCCTTGTCGTCGATCACCAGGCCGCGATAAAAACGGTCGAGCGTGAACGGCGCGTTGAGCGCGTGCGGCTCGTCCTTGGCGATGGTGTAGGCAAAGCACCAGCCCGAGGCCGGCGTCGCCTTGAAGCCGCCATAGCACCAGCCGCAATTGAGATACATGCCCGGCAGCGGGCCGGTGGTGATGATCGGCGAACCGTCCATCGACATGTCGCAGACGCCGCCCCAGGAGCGCAGCATGCGTACACGCGCAAGGCCGGGAAACAGCGCCAGCATCTCGCTCATCACCTCGTCAACGATGGGCAGATTACCGCGCTGGGCGTAGCTGTTGTAGCCGTCGATATCGCCGCCATAGACAAGGCCGCCCTTGTCGGACTGCGACATGTAGAAATGACCCATGCCGAAGGTCAGCACCGTGTCGACGAAAGGTTTCAGCGATTCGGTGACGAAGGCCTGCAGCACATGGCTCTCGATCGGCATCCTGTCGATGCCGGCAAGCTGCATCACCCGTCCGGTGCTGCCGGCAACGGCCACGGCAACTTTCTTGCCGCGGATCTCTCCGCGCGTCGTCTGCACGCCGGTGATGCGGTCGCCGTCGCGCAGGAAGCCGGTGACCTCGCAATTCTCGACGATGTCGACGCCGCGTCGGTCGGCGCCGCGGGCATAGCCCCAGGCAACCGCATCGTGACGGGCGGTGCCGGCGCGCGGCTGCATCAGGCCGCCGACGATGGGAAAGCGCGCGGAGGCCGACATGTCCAGCGCCGGGACCAGGCGCGCGATCTCGGCGGTGCTCATCAGCTCGGCATCGACGCCGAGGTGGCGCATGGCGTTGCCGCGCCTTGCCAAGTCGTCGAACTGGCCCGGCGTGTGAGCCAGGTTCAGGCAGCCGCGCTGCGAGAACATGACGTTGTAGTTGAGGTCGTGCGAAAGGTTCTCCCACATCTTCATCGAATGTTCGTAGAAGCGGGTGTTGGACGGCAAAAGGTAGTTGGAGCGCACCGCCGTGGTGTTACGGCCGACATTGCCGGAACCCAGCCAGCCCTTTTCCAGCACCGCGACGTTGGTGATGCCGTGCTCCTTGGCCAGATAGTACGCCGTCGACAGGCCGTGGCCGCCGCCACCGATGATGATGACGTCATAGGAAGCCTTGGGGTCGGGCTTGCGCCAGGCCGGCTTCCAGTCCTTGTTTCCCTTGAGCGCGTTCGTGAGAAGCGAAAGGGCTGAATATTCCGCCATTCTTCATGTCATCCCTAGAGCATGATGCCGAAAAGTGTGAAGCGGTTTTCGGACGACATCATGCTCTATATCTTTGATTTCTAGAGCCGGAAGGTTTCAGGTCGGCCAGCCCTGAAACCTTCCGGCTCGGGTGCGATGCGGCAGACTATAGAGCAGGCGGCGGGCGCAAAGCCAAGATTGCGCCATGGCTTTTCGACTGGCCGACTCCCGCAAGGCGACACCTGCCATGACTTCACCACGACTTGCCCCACGGGATGAGCGTCTCTATCAAGGACCGCTTTAGAGGCGGCCTTTGCCGCCCTTTGAGTCGCCACCATTATGTTTTTTCGCTTCTTTCGCCTGATCCTGGTCCTAGCGCTCGTTGCCTTGGCGCCGCATTCGTTCGGCGCCATGGCGCAGGGGCTGGGCCAGGCGCCTGCCGGGCTGGTCGCCGACCAGCAGAAAATCCTGCAGGGTTTGACGACGAAGACCGACGCTCTGGAGAAGAAAGTCCAGGAGGACGGCGTCGACGACACCACCCTTGTCGAAATCCGCCTGCAGCTGGAAGAGCTGTCGCGCGCTGCGCTGAACAGCGCGCTGGCGTTTCGTTCGCGGCTGGGAGAGATCAATTCGAGGCTTGAGCAGCTTGGCGCACCGCCGGCTGCCGGACAGCCCCCTGAACCGGACATCGTGACCGGCGAGCGCCAGGCGCTGGCGTCGGAAAAGGCGGAGATCAACGCCGTCATCGCCGGCGCGCAGAACCTGTCGATCCGCATCAATGCGCTGATCGAGAAGATCGGCAACATGCGCAGCGAGCTGTTTCGCAGCGGGCTGACCAAGCGCTATGTGTTGTCCGATGCACTGAGCCCCCAGGTGTTTTCCGACGCAAGGGACGAATACGCCAACTTCTACAGGGCGGTGTCATCGTGGCTGAGCTTTGCCTTCAAGTTCAAGTTCCAGGCGATGCTCGCGGCGACCCTCATGGCGCTTGCTTTGGCGGTGGTGCTTCTGGTCGGTGGGCGCCGCCTGTTTGGGCGCATCTTCGAGCCCGACGCGTCGGTTGAAGATCCGACATATCTCAGTCGCCTGTCGGTGGCGTTCTGGTCGACTTTGCTGCCGACGCTGGCGGTCAGCGCCTTCCTCGCCTCGACGGTGTTCCTGTACAACTACTACAATGTGCTGCGCGGCGACATAGGCGTTTTCCTCAACGCGCTGGCAGCCGTCATCGCCATAGTGTTCTGTGTCAACCGCCTGACCAATGCGGCTCTGTCGCCCAGCATGCCGAACTGGCGCCTGATCCAGGTCGAGACCGGCCCGGCGCGTTGGCTGGTGCGGCTGACGACGGCCATGGCAGTCGTCATCGGCATCAACAATTTCCTGTCGATCGTCAACGACAAGATGGGCTCGCCCCTGTCGCTGACGGTGGCCAGGAGTTTTGTCGCCACCGTCATCGTGGGCGTCATCCTGATCCTTATGGCGCTGCTGAAGCCTTACAAGGACGCCGACGGGCGCTGGCGCCCCTGGCCGGCCTGGCTGCGCTACACCTGTGTCGCGCTCGGCCTGTTCACGATTGCGGCGGCACTGTTCGGCTATATCGGTCTTGCCATCTTCGTCTCGTTGCAGGTCGTGGTCACCGGCACCATCCTGCTCACCGCCTATATCGGCTTCCTGTCGGCGCGCGAGATCGGCGAGGAGGGTGGTTTCGCCGGCACGTCCATCGGGCGCTGGCTGAAGACCAATTCCAGCTATGAGGACACCGCGCTCGACCAACTCGGCCTCGTCGTCAGCGTCGCCATCAACCTGATGATCGTGCTGGTGTTCCTGCCGCTGATCCTGTTGATGTGGGGCTTCCAGCCCGGCGATATCCAGGCCTGGGGCTATAAATTGGCGACAGGCGTCACCATCGGTTCGGTGACGATCTCGGTCACCGGCATCCTCACCGGCATCGTCGTCTTCATCATCGGCTATTTCCTGACCCGCTGGTTCCAGGGCTGGCTCGACGGCTCGGTGATGGCGCGCGGCAAGGTCGATACCGGCGTGCGCAACTCGATCCGGCTGGCGGTCGGCTATGCCGGCGTCGCGCTCGCCGGCCTCGTTGGCATCTCGGCGGCGGGCATCGATCTCTCCAATTTGGCGCTCGTTGCCGGCGCACTCTCGCTGGGTATCGGCTTTGGCCTGCAAAATGTCGTGTCCAACTTCGTGTCCGGCCTGATCCTGCTCGCCGAGCGGCCGTTCAAGGTCGGCGACTGGATCGTCGCTGGCGACACATCAGGCACGGTCAAGAAGATCAGCGTGCGCGCCACCGAAATCGAGACCTTCCAGCGGCAATCGGTGATCCTGCCCAATTCGAACCTCATCAACAACGCCGTCGGCAACTGGACGCACCGCAACAAGCTCGGACGTGTGGAGATCAAGGTCGGGGTCGCCTATGGCAGCGACGTCAAGCGGGTACACGCGGTTCTGCTTGAGATTGCGCGCGGCCATGCGCTGGTGCTGAAGAACCCGGAACCCTTCGTGCTGTTCACCAATTTCGGGCCGGCAGCACTCGAGTTCGAGATCCGCGTGTTCCTGGCCGATGTGCTGAACGGCGCCATCGTTCAGAACGATATCCGCTTTGCCGTTCTCGATGCTTTTGACGCCGAGCACATAGAAATCCCCTCGACGCCGCGCGCCGAGGTCAAGGTCAAGAAGACCGACGCATGGCCGATCGACGACGACAAGATCGAGGTCGAGTTCGCCGAGAAGGAGCAGGCGGAGGCCAGAGCCGCCGCCGAGGCGAAGCGGCTGGCCAAAACTGGTCGCAAGGCCCGCAAACCCGATCCCAGCTAAGGCCCCAAGCTCCTCCCAAACCAATTGCGGCATGAATGCGGCATTCAGTTGCGGTTCAGCTTGCATCTCATATAAGCTCACATGCAAGGGCGAGAATGCCTTGCGAAATGCAACAGAGGCGGTGTGGAAACACCGATATTGCAAAATGTGGAAGTCGCTCGTCGTCGCCATCGCTCTTACCGCAGCGAGTGGCTCGGCCTTTGCCGCCAGCGCGGTCAACAAGGATGCTGAGACCCGTACGCTGATCGTGACGGAAGGCGGCGGCAAGACGGAGTTGGCGCTGGCCGCTGGCGAAACCGTGGAATTCTGCCCGAACGGCTGTTTTGTCACCTTGCCCAATGGTGACCTCGAGGCCCTGACCGGCTCGGAAACGGTCGAAATCTCGGGTGGCGTTGCCCGCATCAAGTAAGTCGGCAGGCAAATGTAGTAGAGGCCGGGCAATGCCCGGCCTTTTCTCGTCTACGGCAACGGTTGCTTAACGATGACGAGGGAAATACCCCGGCGCATATCCGTTGCAACCAGACGTTTTAACGTTCGTTGCGCCGTTGCTCGCTATGCCGGATACCAAGACGCCGAAACGTGGCGCGACGGGTTTTTGAGCTGGGCAGGAAAGATATGGATGCGCGGTCGGACAAGAACGCAATCCCGCTTGCGGTCGACCTCGACGGCACGCTGATTGCGACCGATCTTCTTTGGGAAGGCCTGTTCATCCTGCTTAAGAAGAATCCGCTCTATGTTTTCCTGGTTCCATTCTGGCTGGCCGCCGGCCCGGCGCGGCTGAAACAAGCGATTGCTGACCGCATCGACATCGATCCGGCCTCGCTGCCCTATCGCGAAGCGCTGCTGCAGCGGCTGCGCGCCGACCATCGCGACGGACGCAAGATCGTGCTGGCGACCGGTACGCCACGCAAGTTCGCCGAGACAATCGCCGCGCATCTGGGCGTCTTCGACTATGTGCTGGCGACCGACGGTCCCCACAACATGACCTCGGGCCGCAAGCGCGACGCGCTCATCGCCGCCTATGGCGACGGCGGTTTCGACTATGCCGGCAACAGCCGGCACGACCTCAAGGTTTTCGGAGCCGCACGCAACGCCATCGTCGTGGCGCCCGACCGCCATGCGAGGCGCTGGCAGGCCGCGCATAGCGCCGAAAGGATGCCGGCGCCGAAAAGGACATTGAAGACATTCGTCAAGATGCTGCGGGTGCATCAGTGGCTGAAGAATTCGCTGATAGCGGTGCCGATGGTGCTGTCGCATGAATACTTCAACATCAACATGATCTGGCAATGCCTGCTGGCGTTCGTCGCCTTCAGCGCCGTGGCTTCCGCCATCTACATCCTCAACGATTTCTTCGACCTTGCGCTCGACCGCAAGCATCCGACCAAACGCAACCGGCCTTTCGCCAGCGGCGCTTTGTCGATCCCGTTCGGTCTCGGCGCGATGGCGGTGCTGCTGGCGATCGGCATTGCCGCCGGGCTTCTGTTGCCGATCGAGTTCCTGGGCGTGCTCGCCGGCTATCTGGTGGTGACCACAGCCTATTCGCTGTCGTTCAAGCGCATGCTCCTAGCCGACGTACTGACGCTGGCCGGGCTCTACACGGTGCGTGTGCTGGCAGGTGCTGCGGCGACCGGGGTCGAAGTCTCGTTCTGGCTGCTCGCCTTCTCGATTTTCTTCTTCCTGTCGCTGGCGCTGGTGAAGCGCTATGTCGAACTGCGCACCACAGCCATTCCGGTGGGCGAGCGCATTGCCGGTCGCGGCTACCGCATCGAAGATCAGGAGATCGTCGCCCAGGCAGGAATGGCGTCGGCCTTCTCCTCGGCGCTGGTGCTGGCGCTCTACATGGACAGCGTCGCGGTACGCGAACTCTATCCGCATCCCTGGCTGGTCTGGCCGCTGGCGCCGATCGTGCTGTATTTGACCATGCGGGTCTGGATCCTGGCGCGCCGCAACGAGATGAATGACGATCCGGTCATCTTCATCATTCGCGACTGGCGAAGCCAGATCGTCGTGGTGATCGGCGCCGCCCTTCTGGTCGCGGGAGGCTGGTAGGGCATGGCCGGCGAACGGTACCGGAGTTTTGGCCTCGCCACGCCGGCCGCAAAGCGAGCCATCGCGGCCGACGATGCCATCGCGCTGATGCGAAGCGGCAAGGCGACAAAGAACGCTCTGCTCGCCTATGGCAATGGCCGCTCCTACGGTGATTCCTGCCAGAACGAGCCAGGTGCGGTCGTGGACATGCGGCCGCTGAACCGCATCGGCGCCTTCAATGCCGAGACCGGCCTGCTCGAGGCGGAGGCCGGCGTGTTCCTCTCCGATATCATTGCGCACACTGCACCTTACGGTTTCTTTCCGACTGTGGTCCCAGGCACCCAGTTCGTCACCCTTGGCGGCGCGATCGCCAATGACGTCCATGGCAAGAACCATCACCGGCGCGGCACCTTTGGCTGCCATGTCGAGTCTCTCACCCTGCTGCGCTCGGATGGGCGGACCTACACCTGCTCGGCAACCGACAATGCAAGGCTGTTTGCGGCGACGATCGGCGGCATGGGGCTGACCGGCCTGATCCTGTCGGCCTCGATCCGGCTGATGCGGGTGCATTCGCTCGATATCGCCGAGAAGGTAACGCGGTTTGCCGATCTCGGCGAATTCTTCGAACTGGCCGAGGCCGCCGACCAGGCCAATGAATATGCCGTTGCCTGGATCGACCAGCTTGCCGGCGGCCATGGCCGCGGGCGCGGCCTCTTGTTGACAGGAAATCATGCCGAGTATGGCTCGCATGCGGCGTCTCGCGCCGGCTCCCGTTTTTCAGTGCCGTTCCAGCCGCCGTTCAATGTGCTCAACCGGCCGTTCCTCACCGCCTTCAACGCCGCCTATCGGTGGAAGAAGGGGCGCTCGCCGGGGCCGAGCCAAACCGGCTACCAGGGCTTTTTCTTTCCGCTTGATGGTGTCGGCGACTGGAATCGGCTGTATGGCCCGAAAGGTCTCTACCAGCACCAGAGCGTGGTGCCGGAAAATGTCGCGCGTCAGACCATGCCGGCGCTGCTCGAGGCGGCGCGACGGGCCGGGCAGGGCTCTTTCCTCACCGTGTTGAAGCGCTTCGGCTCGATCCGCTCGCCGGGGCTGCTGTCCTTTCCGCGGCCAGGCTTCACGTTGACGCTGGATTTCCCCAATCGCGGCGACAGGACGCTGGCCCTGCTCAGCGAACTCGACCGCATCACGGTCGCGGCCGGCGGCGCGGTCAACCCGTACAAGGATGCGCGCATGGGCGCTGATACTTTCGCGGCCTCCTTCCCGAATTGGCAGCGGCTTGAAGCGCTGCGCGACCCGGCGTTCGTGTCCAGTTTCTGGCTGCGGACGGCGAAAAAGCTCAACGTCCGGCCAGGGCGTGTCGAGGCAGCTGAATAGGTACAATCCGAATAAGTCATGGTGAATAGATCGTAATTTCCGTGGTTTACTCAAAGCATTGTCGTGACTTCATGAAATGTTTGCAGGTTCGTAATACGACCGTTGCGAGTGGCGGGTGCAAAATATGAAATACATCGTCTTCATTCTGTTCACGGTCATGACCAATGCCGCCGCGCAGCTGATGCTGAAGCAAGGCATGATGTCACTCGGGCCGATTTCGTTCGAAGGCACCAATCCGCTGTTGAGGCTGTTGCAGGTCGTTTTCAGCCCATGGGTGTTTCTCGGCCTGTGCACCTTCGTCATCTCGATGGCTTCGCATCTCTATGTGCTGTCCAAGGTCGAGCTCAGCTTTGCGTATCCGTTCCTCAGCCTTGCCTATGTCGCGGTTGCGATCTTCGCCTATTTCATCTTCCGCGAGGACCTCAATGCCTGGCGCATTGCCGGCATCGCCTTCATCTGCGTCGGCACCGTGCTGATCGCGCAAAGCGGTCGAGACTTGGGCGGGCGCGGGCATGACGACCAAACCGCTTCCATCATCCCCGACAAGACCAGCGAGATCGTTCGATGAGACATGTTATTTTCGGCGGCGACGGCTTCGTCGGCCGTCATCTTGCCCCGAAGCTTGTGGCCGATGGTGAAGAGGTTGTCGTTGCCGACATCGTCAAGAGCGACCTGGCGCACTATCGCAACGTTCGCTTCGTCACCTGCGATGTCACGGATACGGCCTCGGTGGCCAACATCGGATTGAAGGCCGACGACATGGTCTACAACCTGTCGGCCAAAATGCTGTCGCCGATCCAGGTGCGGGCCAAGCGTCACGACTTCTTCTTTCCGGTGAATCTCCACGGCACCGAACACATCATGCAGGCGATGGACAAGGCCGGCGCGTCCAAGCTCGTCCACTACACCACGGACATGATCTACGGCCACACGGTCACCCAGCCGATGACCGAGGAGCACCCGGTCGCGCCGCTCGGCGAATATGGCTGGTCGAAGCAGAAGACCGAGGAGCTCGCCGCGCAATGGCGCAAGCGCGGCATGTCGATCTCGCTGTTTCGACCGCGGCTGATCATCGGTCCCGGCCGGCTCGGGATCCTGGAAAAGCTGTTCAAACTGATCGACTGGAATTTTCCTGTGCCGATGATCGGCTCGGGCAAGAACCCCTATCAGTTCATCTCGGTGTTCGATTGCGCGGAAGCTGCCCGCGCGGCCTGGAAGGCAGGCGTGCCCAACCAGGCCTATAATCTGGGCTCCCTCAATCCGCCGCCGGTGAAGAAATTGCTGGGCGACCTGATCAAGCATGCCGGCTCGAAATCGCTGCTGATCCCGACGCCGGGCTGGGCGGTCAAGCGCACCCTCGACCTGCTCGATCTCATGAACATGCCGATCATGGATCCCGAACAATATCTGATCGCCGATGAGGAGTGCGTGCTCGACGTATCCAAGGCCGAGCGCCAGCTCGGCTGGGTGCCGCAATATCGCGACGAGGACATGCTGATCGCCGCCTACAGCGAATACCGCGCCAAGAAAGACGGGCTTGCCGTCACCGCAAATCATGTCCCCGCCGAATAGGTGGGACGACCAGGAGAACTCCGAAATGACCGTCATGGCCAAGCCTGAGCAGACGAACGCGCGCACCATGGTCGGCGCGCCGGCGTTGTCGCCTACCGCCATCGCCAAGCCCGACCTGATCAGCGTCGAGCAGGCGAAGGCGATGGATGTTGCGCGCATGACCGACTTGTTCAAGGCGCATCTCAATCCGGGCCAGCTGCATTTCATGAAGCTGCTCGGCTTCCACAAGATCAAGATCGAGCGTGCCGAAGGCATGTTCTACATCGACCAGAACGGCCGCAAGATTCTCGACTTCTTCGGCGGCTTCGGTTCGCTGGCCTTCGGCCACAACCATCCGCGCATCCTGGAGGCCCGGCGCAAATTCCAGGAGGAGAAGCGCCAGGAAATCGCCATCGCCTTCATGTCGCAATATGCATCGGCCCTTGCGCACAACATCGCCAAATGCTCGCCCGGCGATCTCGACATGGTGTTTCTGGGCTCGTCGGGTTCGGAAGCGATGGAAGCGGCGGTGAAGCTCGCCGAGCGCGCCGCCGGGCCTAAGAGGCCAAAAATCGTCTATGCCGAGAATTCCTTCCACGGCAAGACCAAGGGCGTGCTCGGCATTACCGATGGCCAGCTCTACCGCGCGGACTTCAAGATGGCTGAGAACACCGTTCGCATTCCGTTCGCCGATATCGAAGCGGTCGAGCGGCTGTTCCGCTCCGACCCGGAGGTCGGCGTCATCGTGCTTGAGACAATCCAGGGCGGCGGCGGCATCATCCAGGCGCCGGCCGAATACTGGCAGAAATTGCGCGTGCTCTGCGACCAGTATGGCGTGCTGTGGGTGGCGGACGAAGTGCAGTGCGGCTATGGCCGTTCGGGACGCTTCTATGCCTTCGAGCATTATGGCGTCGTGCCCGATGTGACGGCGCTGGCGAAATCGCTCGGCGCCGGCAAGGCGGCGGTCGGCGCGATGATCGCCCGGCGCGAGGTCTATATGAAGGCCTATGGCACGCCGAAGACGGCGATGATCCATGCCATGGCCACCTTTGGCGGCATGGGCGAGGCCTGCGTCACCGCGATCGAGGGCATCAACGTGCTCTATGATGAGGGGCTGATCGACAACGCCGCCACTACCGGCGACTATCTGCTGCAGCGCCTGCAGGCGCTGAAGGAGAAGTACCCGAAGATCATCAAGGATGTGCGCGGCAAAGGCTTTATGGTCGGGCTCGAGTTCCACGACTTCTCGCAGACCTTGCCGATGGTGCTGCGTCCGATCGTCAGCGTCCTCGACGACAAGCTGAAGGGCTCGCTGTCGGGCTTCGTCGGCGCGCTGTTGCTGCGCGACTATGACGTGCTCGTCGCCTTCACCGAATACAACCGCAACGTCATCCGTCTCGAGCCGCCGCTGATCTGCCAGCGCGAGCATGTCGACCGTTTCGTCGATGCCTTCGATAGCCTGCTGTCGCGCGGCATCGTGGGGATCGTCAAGGATTTCGTCAAAAGCCAGGTCCGTTAAAGAAGTCCGTTGAGCGAAGTCCCGAGTCCGACAATGCTGAGCAAGTCTCCCGCCCCGCAAAACACACTCGACCGGCTGACCGCGGCCGCTCTGGCGTGGGGCGAGGGGACTTATGCGCGATGGGCCGCGCCAATCGGCGCGATCGCGTTTTCGCTCTATATCCTGCTGACGGCGTTTACCGCCTGGACGATGCCCGATGCCAATTGGGACATGCTGCCTTATCTCACAATCGCCGAGGAGGGCGCTTACCCAGATGCCCAGGCGCTGCATGACTATGCCTACAGGACGGTCCAGGCCGGCGTTTCGGCCGCCGACTACAAGGCGCTGACAGACGATGGCGGCGGCTTCCGCAGCCATATGGCGCAAAATGCCGCCGACTTTCACTCGCTGCTTGGCATGTACCGGATCAAGTTTCTCTATGCCGAGATGCTGTCGACGATGAGTTCGGTGATGTCGCCGGTCGAGGCGATGCGGGTGCTGCAGGTGGTCTCGGTGCTGCTGTTCGGGATGATCACGCTGCTGTGGCTGCGAACCGAAGGCGCGCTTGCGCTGGCGCCTGTGGTCGGCGCGGTGCTGATCATGGCCGATTTCGGCGATGCCGCACGCGCCTCGACCCCGGATCTGTTGTGCTCGGCGCTGTTCCTCGGCGGGCTGCTTGCCTATGTGCGCGGCCGCGAGGCAGCGACCGCTGTCCTGCTTTTCCTGGCCTTCATGGCGCGGCCGGACAACATCGTGTTCCTGGCCATTTTCGCCGTGCTGCTGCTGGTCTTCCGGCAGCGGGCGTGGGGCGCGCTGGCCGGCTTTGCCGCGTCCTTCGTCGCCTATTTCGCGATTTCGCACTGGGCCCAGCATCCCGGCTGGTGGCCGCATCTGTGGTTCTCCAGCATCGAGCAGCACTACAATATGGATGGCTTCGAGCCGCCGTTCTCGGTTGGCGCCTATCTCAAGGCGTTTGCCGCATCCTTCATTCGCGCTATCAGCATCAACAGCTGGGTCGGGGTCTCGGTTCTGGCGCTGGCCGCGTGGTTTGCGCTCGGCCGCGCCGGCTTCCGGCTCGATCGCCGCGCCGGCATCCTGCTTGCAGCACTGGTGCTCGGCGTGCTGGCGAAATTCACCGTCTTTCCGATCCACGACACCCGCATCTACTTCCCGAACCTTCTGCCGCCCTACCTTTTGCTTGTCGGCCCGATCATGGCGCTGTGGGCGTCGGCAAGCCTGAATGGAAGGCGGCCCATCGCCATACCTGGAGGTAAGCCATGAGTTCCATTTCCGGGCTGGCGCGCATCGCCCTTTCGCTCGGCCTGCCCGCCGGCCTGCTCGATCGCGGGCCGGCGTTGCGTGGCACGAAATTCCTGGCCAAGGCGGCGCTGAAGGCGCGGTTTGGCGGTGGGCAAGCCTTCCAGATGGTCAATGTCGGCGCTTGCGACGGCGCGCTGTTCGACGACGTCACGCCGTGGCTGCACCGCATTCCGCGGGCGCGGGCCGTGCTGGTCGAGCCGATCCCGTACAATCAGAAGCGGTTGCGCGCCAACTATCCCGACACGGAACGCTTCGTCATCGAACCGGTCGCGGTGACAAAAACCAAAGGCACGATCACCGTCCACACTTTCGATGCCGCGGCACTCGAGGCCGGCACGCTGCCGATCGAGTTCATCGGCTGCTCGTCGGTCACCGACACCAATCTGATGTCGGGCAAGAATGCCTGGGGCGAGGACGACGCCAATTTCAACAAGTTCGCGCCGCACGTGAGGGATATCGAGGTGACGTCGGAAACGCTGCAGACGCTGCTCGACCGCAACGGCATCACGCATATCGACGCCTTCCTGGTCGATTGCGAGGGCGCCGACTGGATCGTCTTCGAACAGCTCGACCTCAAGCGCTACCGCCCCGGCATGATCAAGGTCGAGGTCGGCGCGCTGCCGGCGGCTGAAATCGGCGAGGTCGTGGTCAAGCTCAAGACATCAGGCTATCAGGTCGGCTTCCAGGCCGAGGACATCTGGGCCTTCGCCTGAGATAGATCGCCACTGGCGGCACGCCGGCGCGCCGGGTCGCGTCGCATCTGCGACGTGTCGCAAACAGGCGGTAGCTCCATCCACGTCCTCTGCATATTGTGCGCCATTCGAACGGGCGCGGACACGCCCGCTTTATCCCCTTGGAGTCGCGGCAATGGCAGAGTTTCCGAAACAGGCGAAGGTCGTCATCGTCGGCCTGGGTGGCATTGTCGGCGCGTCGATCGCCCATCATCTGATCGAACGCGGCTGGACCGACATTGTCGGCATCGACAAGTCGGGCATCCCGACCGACATCGGCTCGACGGCGCATGCCTCGGACTTCTGCTACACCACCAGCCACGACTTCTTGTCCTGCTGGACGACGCTCTACTCGATCGATTTCTACGAAAAGATGGGCCATTATGCCCGCATCGGCGGCCTCGAAGTGGCGCGCGTCGGCGACGACAGCCGCATGGACGAGATCAAGCGCAAGATCGCCTCGGCCAAATCCTTCGGCACCCGCGCCCGGCTGATCGAACCGGCCGAGATCAAGGAAAAATTCCCGCTGATCGAAGAGTCCATGGTGCAGGGCGGCCTGTGGGATCCGGACGCCGGCCTGGTCATCCCGCGCTCGCAGACCGTCGCCGGCAAGCTGGTCGACCAGGCGGAAGCTACGGGGAAACTCAAATCCTTCGCCAACACGCCCGCCAAATCTCTCATCGTCGAGGAAGGCCGCATCAAGGGCGTCGTTACCGACCGCGGCACGATCATGGCCGATTATGTCATCGTCTGCGCCGGCATCTGGGGCCGGCTGATCGCCGAGATGGTCGGCGAGGACCTGCCGGTCATGCCGATCGACCATCCGCTGACCTTCTTCGGTCCCTACAATGAGTTTGCCGGCACGGGCAAGGAGATCGGCTGGCCGCTGCTGCGCGACCAGGGTAATTCGGCCTATATGCGCGACACCGGCGACCCCAGGACCGCCGAGGGTGGGCAGATCGAATGGGGTTATTACGAAGAGACCAATCCGCGCCTCTGCCATCCGCGCGATTTGCTGGAAAAGGATCAGGCGCGGCTGTCACCGTCGCAGCGCGATCTCGACATGGAGCAGATCCTGGCGCCGCTTGAGCGCGCCATGGAGCTGACGCCGATCCTGGGCGAACTCGGCTACAATGAAAGCCATTCCTTCAACGGCCTGTTGCAGGTGACCCCCGATGGCGGCCCGTCCATGGGCGAGAGCCAGAAGGTGAGGGGCCTCTGGTACGCCGTCGCCATCTGGGTCAAGGACGGCCCCGGCATGGGCAAGCTGATCGCCGACTGGATGACGGACGGCCGCACGGAAATCGACCATCACGCCATCGACTATGCGCGCTTCTATCCGCACCAGACGAAAGAGCAGTTCATCTGGGATCGTTGCACCGAGACGGCGATGAAGGTCTACAATCCGGCGGTGCATCCGCGCGAGCCGTTCTCCAAAGGTCGCAACATCCGCCGCTCGCCGTTCTGGGAGCGCGAGAAGGAGCTTGGCGGTTACTTCATGGAGCTGGGCGGTTGGGAGCGCGCGCATGGCTATGCCGCCAACGAGCATCTGCTGGAGAAGTATGGCAACCGGGTTCCCGTACGTGAGAACGAATGGGACAACCGCCATTTCTGGCGGGTGTCCAATGCCGAGCACCTGGCGATGAGCGAGGATTGCGGCATCGTCAACCTCTCGCATTTCTCGATGTACGACATCGAAGGGCCGGACGATGTCGCGCTGCTGGAGTGGCTGTGCGCGGCCAAGATTGGTGGCGACAACAATATCGGCAAGGGTATCTACACCCACTTCCTCGACGAGGAAGGCATGGTGCGCGCCGACTTCACCGTCATCCGCATGGCCGACCGCTGCCGTCTGATCGACGGCGCCGACGCCGGTCCGCGCGACTTCCGCTACATGCAGCGCACCGCGCAGGACAAAGGCTTTGACGTCACCATCACCGACGTGACGGAAAAATACGTCACCATCGGCATCTGGGGACCGAACGCGCGGGCGACGCTGCAGAAAGTGGTCGAAAATCCGGATGGTCTCTCGCTCGAGAACTTCCCCTTCGCGGCGATCAAGCCGGTCAGGATCGGCGGCAAGGACGTCACCGCCTTCCGCATCTCTTATGTCGGCGAGCAGGGCTGGGAACTGCATATGCGTTACGAAGACGGCCTGGCCGTTTGGGACGCGCTGCGCTCGACCGGGGTCATGCCGTTCGGCGTCGAGACCTATGCCAACACCCGGCGCATGGAAAAGAGCCTGCGCCTGCAGAACGCCGACCTGTTGACCGAGTACAATCTGCTCGAGGCCGACCTTGCCCGACCGAAGGTCAAGGAGAACGATTTCTGCGGCAAGGCAAAACATGTCGAATACCGCGCCCGCGAGCACCAGCCGGCGATCCTGTGCACGCTGGTGATGACCGAGAACGTCGATGCGAAAGGCGTTGCCCGCTATCCCGTCGGCACCATGCCGGTGATGGATCCGAAGACCGGCGAGACGCTGGTCGACGAACTCGGCCGCCGGTCTTTCACCACGTCGATGGCCTATGGCCCGACCATCGGCAAGAACATCGGCCTCGCCTATCTGCCCTGGGCCCATGCCCAGGAAGGCCGCAAGTTCGCCATCGAATATTTCGGCGAGACCTACCCGGTCGAGGTGGCTGCCGTCGGCTACAAGCCGCTCTACGATCCAGAGAATTTGAAGCCGAGGAGTTGAGCGCCGTCGATTTCTCGGCAGCACCGCTCATATTGGTGTGACGCAAAACGAACAGATGAAAGCCCGGCTCCTTGCCGGGCTTTTCTCTTTGTAAGCTGACAATTCTCGCCTACCGTCGCTTCGGGCGGAGTGAAGCACTTGCGGCGATTTGGCTGGGACAGGAAGAGCGATGCGCTGGTGTTCAGCGTGAATGGGAACATCCCCGTTCTCGTCAGCTGGACCTTTGCCATCCCGGTTGTCCTGCCCTTTCTGCACGAGTGGTCGACGCGTCCCAAAACCGCGCTGATCCACACATCGATCTTTGCCGCACTGTTTTTCGTATCGGTGTTCCTGCACGAACTGGCGCACACATGGGTTGCCCACCGGCAAGGCATCGGCACCAACAGGATTGAGCTTTATCTGTTTGGCGGGGTTGCCTACTTCAAGCGCGGCGCCACGTCGTCCTATGGTTGGGCGTGGATTGCGTTTGCCGGATCCCTGACCAACATCCTGTTGGCGGCGTTTTTCGCTGCTTCCTATTATCTGATCGCCAAACCTTTGGCCCCTGTCGAATCGGACAGCTTGTTCAGTGCGCCGCCTCCAATGCCGATGACTTATCTTGCGTGGACGCTATGGATCGGCGCCATGTTGAATGGGGTACTCGCCGTCCTCAACATTCTACCGGCATACCCTCTGGATGGTGGGGTGATCGCGCGGCATCTGCTTGCGCGGCGCTTCGGCGAGGGGCGGGCGGCGCGTATCGTCGGCTTCTGCGGTGTCGTGCTGTCGGTATTGCGTTTCGCCGTGATCCTGCCCGCCGCGATAGCAGGCATCCTGTTGTGGCTGCCGCCATCATTCAAGCCGAACTGGAGGGCGCTTCGTGGCACCGGCAGAAAGAAGTCCCGTCCAAACCCGGAAGCGGCGAAGGCCGGAGCCGACGACGTGGAATGGCGCGGCAAAGGTGGGCGACCCATCAACAAATGAGGCCGAACCGCGCCGCCGTTTCGGGGTTAGATGTAGAAGCCCTCAGTCCCGGCTTTTTGCTTTGTCAGCAGCCGGTTTTCGCTTACCTTCGGGTATGTCTGCTTTTTCTTGCGCACGACATTTCCTTTCAGGCAGCGCCGCGCTGGCGCTGGGGCTCTGGCTGGTGCCGCCGGTTCAAGCCGCCGAGCCGGTCGACGTCGAGCTGGTGCTGGCCGTCGACGTGTCGCTGTCGATGTCGCCGGGCGAACTTGAAATCCAGCGTCACGGCTATGCTGCTGCGCTGACGCACGACAATGTTCTGCAGGCCATCGCCGATGGCGCCTACGGCAAGGTCGCCGTCACCTATGTCGAATGGGCGGGAGCGACCACGCAGCAGGTCGTCGTGCCGTGGACGGTGATCGCCAGCCGGGCCGATGCCGAGCGGGTGGCCGCGCAGCTTTCCGCCCATCCGCCGGCCAGCGCCCGGCGCACCTCGATTTCCGGCGCGCTGGAATTCGGCAGCGATCTGTTCGCCGAAAGCGGTTTTCAGGGGACAAAGCGCGTCATCGATATTTCCGGCGACGGGCCCAACAACCAGGGCGCGCCCGTCGACATCACCCGCGACGCGGTGGTCAAGCAAGGCATCATCATCAACGGCCTGCCGCTGATGACGCGCGGCGGGTTCGGCGGCGCCTATGACGTCAACAATCTCGACCGCTACTACAGCGACTGCGTCATCGGCGGTCCCGGATCCTTCATGATCCCGGTCAATGACTGGACGCAGTTTCCCGAAGCCATCCGCCGCAAGCTGGTGCTGGAGCTGGCCGGCGCCGCTTCGCCGCAACGGGCGCGCGAGGAGGCCGGGCATCCGCCGGTGGTGCTGGCGCAGGACCGGCCGACCGACTGCCAGGTCGGCGAAAAGATGTGGCGCGACCGCAGCTGGATGTTTGATGCGCGTTAGCGTGCGCATCATCACGCTGCCGTGAAGGGCCGGTTTCATTGACAAGCCCATGGGCGTCTGTGACACAATTCGGCATCCGAAAAAACAAGGGGAACCGACATGAACAAGACCATCGTCGCTGCCGCGGTATTGGCGCTTGCGGCTGCAATATCCGTGCCGGCCGAGGCTGCCACATCGGTCACCATCGGCATCAGCGGATGGACCGGCTTTGCGCCGCTGACGCTCGCAAAGCAGGCCGGCATCTTCGAGAAGCATGGCCTCGACGTGACCCTGAAGAAGGTGCCGCAGGCCAGCCGGCCGCTCGCCATCGCCAGCGGCGATCTGCAATGCGCCGCCACCACGGTCGAGACCTGGCTGGTGTGGAACGCCAGCGGCGTCACCACCAAGCAGATCTTCCAGCTCGACAAATCCTATGGCGCCGACGGCATTGTCGTGCGCAACGACATCAAGACCGTCGCCGACCTCAAGGGCAAGAATGTCGCGTCCTCGGCGCCGGGCACGTCGCCCTATTTCATGCTGGCCTGGGTGCTGAACAAGAACGGCCTGTCGACCAAGGATGTGACCGTCGTCAACCTGGAACCGGATGCGGCGGCGCAAGCCTTCCTCGCCGGCCAGAACGATGCGGCGGTCACCTATGAGCCGTTCATCTCGGCGGTGCGCGACAAGTCCGATCAGGGCCACATATTGGCGACCACGCTCGACTACCCGATGGTGCTCGACACGGTCGGCTGCACGCCTGAATTCCTCACCGCCAACCCCGACGCCGCCAAGGCGTTGGCCGACAGCTATTTCGAAGCGCTCGACCTGATCAAGAGCGATCCGCAGAGATCCTACGAGATCATGGGCGCCGACGTGAAGCAGTCTGCGAAAGAATTCGAGGATTCGGCGAAATACCTGAAATGGGCCGACAAGGCGGAGAACAAGCAGTTCTTCACCAAGGAATTCCAGGACTTTTCCAAGACCGCCGGCGAGCTTCTGCTGCAGATGGGGTTGATCAAGGAAGCGCCAGATGTTGCAGCGCTTGCCGATACCAGCGCGGTGGCGAACTGATAGTCCGGCCTTTGACCATCATGCGGCGGTGCCAGCGCGCCGCCGCTTTCTACCGGGCAACGCGACTGAGCATGGGGACGATCTGACGATGCGGACGATCTGAAGATGCGCCCCTTGCATCCGGTGTCGCCGGGCATTCGAACCGTGCTTGGCATTTCCTTCTTCGTGCTGTTCGTCGCCTTCTGGGCGTGGATCACGCTTGGCGGCCACGTCAACCGCATCTTCCTCGCCGATCCGCTGTCAATGCTGCGGGATGGCTGGCGGCTGCTGGTCGAGGATCGCTTCTGGCTCGACATATTGATCACCATCTGGCGGGTCTTCGGCGGGTTCCTGCTGGCGTCGATCGTCGCCGTGCCGATCGGCATCGCCATGGGCGCCTGGAAGCCAATAGAGGCGTTTCTGGAACCGTTCGTCTCCTTCGCCCGCTACCTCCCGGCTTCGGCCTTCATTCCGCTGCTCATCCTGTGGGCCGGCATTGGCGAGCTGGAAAAGCTGCTGGTCATCTTCGTCGGCTCGGTGTTCCAGATCATCCTGATCGTCGCGGTCAAGGTCGGCGCGACGCGGCGCGACCTGGTCGAGGCGGCCTATACGCTGGGCTCGACCAACAATGGCATCGTCAAACGGGTCATCATGCCGGCCAATGCGCCCGAGATTGCCGAGACGCTGCGGCTGGTGCTCGGCTGGGCCTGGACCTATGTCATCGTCGCCGAGCTGATCGGTTCGTCCTCAGGCATCGGCTACATGATCATCAACAGCCAGTCGCGGCTGGCGACAGGGCAGATCATCTTCGGCATCATCGTCATCGGGCTGATCGGATTGTTGTCCGACTTCGCCTTCAAGGCGTTCAATCGCTGGCTCTTCCCCTGGAGCCTGGCATGAGCAAGTTGCTTATCGAAGGCGTCTCGCGAACCTTCGCCGGCGTGCGTGGCGGGCAGCCGGTCAAGGCGCTGATGCCGGTCGACCTTGCGGTCGCCGCCAACGACTTCATCACCATTCTGGGGCCGTCCGGCTGCGGAAAGTCGACGCTGCTCAGGATCGTTGCCGGACTGGAAGGGCCGAGCGAAGGCCGTGTGCTGCTCGACGGCAAGGCGGTGACGCGGCCGGGACCGGATCGCGGCATGGTGTTCCAGTCCTACACGCTGTTTCCCTGGCTGACGGTGGCGCAGAATATCGCCTTCGGCCTGCGCGAACGCGGCATGGCCGAAAAGGAGCGAGACGGGATCGTCGCTTCCTATGTCGACCTCGTCGGGCTCAAGGGCTTCGAGAACCATTGGCCAAAGCAGCTGTCCGGCGGCATGCAGCAGCGCACGGCGATCGCCCGGGCGCTGGCCAACGACCCCGAAATCCTGTTGCTGGACGAGCCGTTCGGTGCGCTCGACAACCAGACCCGTGGGCTGATGCAGGAGCTGCTGCTCGGCATCTGGGAACGGCGCAAGAAGACGGTGCTGTTCGTCACCCACGACATCGAGGAGGCGATCTTCATGGCCTCGCGGGTGATCGTGATGAGCGCGCGGCCAGGCCGCATCAAGTCGGATGTCGCCATCGACCTGCCGCATCCACGCCACTACACGCTGAAGACCAGCCCGGAGTTCTCAGGCCTGAAGGCGCGGCTGACCGAGGATATCCGCGTCGAGGCGATGCGCACAGTACAGGCGCAGCCCGCCGAAGCCTGAGTGCGTTTTCGGATCAGGCCGCCAGCAATTGCTTGCGGTCGACGCGCTCCTGCTGCGGCGAGCGGGCATAGAGCTCGCGGTAGCATTTGGAGAAATGCGACGCCGAGACGAAGCCGCAGGCGACTGCTACCTCGACCACCGGCATCGACGACTGGATCAAAAGGTGTCGCGCGCGGTCGAGGCGGATTTCCAGGTAGTAGCGGGCAGGGGACCTGCCCATCTCGGTGCGGAACAGCCGCTCGATCTGGCGGCGCGACAGGTCGACATGGTCGGCGATTTCGATCAGCGACAGCGGCTCGGAGAGGTTGCCTTCCATCAGTTCGATGATGGTCAGCACCTTGGAATTCTGCACGCCGAGGCGGGCGCGCAGCGGCAGGCGCTGGCGGTCGGTGGGGCTGCGCACGCGGTCGGTCAGCACCTGCTCGCACACGCGGTTGACCAGATTGTCGTCGAAATCGTCGCCGATCAGCTTGAGCATCATGTCGAGGGCGGCGGTGCCGCCGGCGCAGGTGTAGATGTTCTGGTCGATCTCGAAGAGGTCGGCAAAGACGTTGGCCTTGGGAAAGGCCTCGGAAAAGCCCGGCAGGTTTTCCCAATGGATGGCGCAGCGCTTGTTGGAGAGCAGGCCGGCGGCGGCAAGGATATGCGCGCCGGTGCACAGGCCGCCGACGGCGACGCCTCTGTTGTATTCCTCGCGCAGCCAGGCGAAGGCCGACCTGTTCTGGTAGCGCTCGACATTCATGCCGCTGCAGACGATGGCCATGTTCGGCCGATCCGGCCCGGCCATTTTCTTGCGCTCTTCCTCGAGCGAGGTGTTGACGGCGCATTCGACGCCGTTGGAGGCGCGCACCGGCTTGCCGTCGATGCTGGCGAGGCGCCAGCGATAGGCCTCATAGCCGAGCATGCGGTTGGCCGAGCGCAGCGGGTCGAGCGCCGTCGCAAAGGCGATCATGGTGAAGTCCGGGACAAGGAAGAATACAAACGATCGCTTGATCGGATGCTTTACGGCGTTCAAGGGAACCTCACGCGGCCATGGCGCGAACAGGATGTCGCGAACAGCACAGCGACATCAGGAAAAACCATTCCTGTCAATTGGCTAGGGGGCTAAGCGGAAACTATATTTGCGACATGGGTCGCAAATGAGCAATCGTCCGGGATGACAGGCACGGGCTGCCGACGGATTGGGCATGGTGGCGGCGGCATAGGTGCCAAAAATGAGAAACGCCGCTTCGGTCAAGCCGAAGCGGCGCTGATATCGACTATCGGCAGCGGCAGGGAAGCGCTGAGCGCTAGCCGTTATCTCAGGCAACGAAACCGAGGCGCACCGCATTCATGGCACCGGTCTGGCCGGGCATGGTATTGGCAAGGCGCTGGCGCTCGAGAGCGGTCGTCAGGTTCATTTCGCGGCGGGCAAAGAGGCGGGCAAAAAGCTTCATCATCATCTCCTATCGGTTGCTCAGACGGGTCGCCTTCGCTTGATGGAGTGGGGCAGCTCGTTTGCTGACGGTGATATAGGCCTGCGTGGGCAGAAACTAAATCGCAAATGCGAAGCGCTTGAATGGAAATGCGACATCGTTTGCGACATTATTGGGCATGGTGCCCAAAATTTGCGATTACTTACAGTGTGTTACCGGCGACATTGAGGCGCCATGCAAGTGACGCATATGCGCCATGCAGCGGCGACACGGCTCTGAAAATCATTTGAGTGCAAATAAGTTGGAGAAAGCCTGCAGGGCGAATAGAGAAGGCCTGCCGGGCTGGTCTGCGCGGCAGGCCTTCAGCACAAGGTACACAATGGTTTACTTTGCTCCAGCCCAGGATCCGACGCCGTGGCGTGCACCGGTCTTGGTGTCGGCAGCTTCAGGCCAGCCGATATCCTTCTGCAGTTCGATCGGTAGCGAGCGGATCGCACGTTCGGTCTGGAAGCGGGCGCGGGCCGCGCTCAATTCGGTCGCAAGCCGACCGATGGATGACAGGATAGACATTTCATTCTCCTTTGGTTGTGGCACGTCCCGCATGAACGCGTTCCGTCGCCTGGATATTCCGCATCGAGTGCAATTCCGTGTCAGGAGCGTTGGAGCCATGGCACGTCCTGCCTTCGATGGAGTTGACTATCCTCCCAATCTGATGTTCAATCAAACGAAATGGAATGATGCTTCACATCAGAAAAATTGAAGGTCGATCCCGATGAACGCCCCACTCAATCATCCGCTGCCGCTGCTCGATCTCGACGTTTTGCGCACCTTCGTGGCCATTGCCGAGACCGGCAGTTTCACCACGGCGGCCAATGCGGTGTTCCGCACGCCGTCGGCGGTCTCCATGCAGATCAAGAAGCTCGAGGACATTCTCGGGCGCTCTGTCTTCGCGCGGGATGCGCGCTCGGTGACGCTGACCACGGATGGCGAGATGCTGCTCGGTTATGCCCGCCGGCTGTTGTCGATCAACCGCGAGGTGGTGTCGAAGTTCATCATCCCCGAGATCGTCGGCGTGGTGCGGCTCGGCTCGCCGGACGACTATGGCGAGCGCGTGTTGCCGCATGTGCTGAAGCGTTTCGCGCAGTCGCATCCGTCGATTGCCGTCGACGTCACCATCGACCAGAGCAGCAATCTGCGCCGCCGCATGGACGACCGGGCGCTCGACATCACGCTGCTGACCAATTCCTACAAGACCAGCGCACTCGGCGCCGAGGTGCTGCTCACCGAGCCGATCGTCTGGGCCGGCGCCAAGGGCGGCAGCGCGCATCTGCGCGAGCCTTTGCCGGTGTCGCTGTGGGAAGAGGGTTGCGCCTGGCGGGCCGGCGCGCTCGATGCGCTGAGCCGTGAAGGCCGCAATTACCGCATCGCCTATATGAGCGCCCACACGGCCGGCCAGCGCGCCGCCATCATGTCGGATCTCGCGGTTGCACCGTTGCCGAAGTCGTTCCTGGGCAACGACATGGTCGAGCTTTGCCCGAAGGACGGCATGCCCGATATCGGCACCTACAATCTGGCGATGGTGGTGTCGCCGGACGCCAGCGCGCCGGTCAAGGCCGTCGCCGACCATATCCGTGCGACGTTCGAGCTTTTCCGCGAAACCGGCAAGTTCTAGAGCGGTTCACCGTTTCACGGAAACGGCGAGCCGCTCTAACTCCTTGTTTTGACGCAATTCCCAAGGGAAAGCGCTACACGCATTTCCCGGGAAAACCGTTTTACACTTTTCCTGGAATTGCTCTGCTATTCCGCTGCTTGGGCGGGGCGCGCCGCGAGAGCGGGTCGCGCCGTGCGCCGCGCAGTTGCGCGCCGCTTGGTGGGCTCACCTTCAAGGAAGGCGACGATGCTGTCCCTGGCGCGACGCGCCTCCGGCATCTCGATCAGCGGCCAGACGTGGAACATGCCTTCCTCATAGACGACGTCGATATCGACGCCGGCAGCGCGTGCCTTTTTGGCGAAGATCAGATTGTCGGGGCTGAGCAGGTCGTGCGAGCCGGTCAGAAGCAGGGTCTGCGGCAGCACCGAGAGGTCGCCATAGAGCGGACTGATATGCCAGTCCCTGCGATCGATGCCGGCACTGTACATGCGGATCGCTTCCAGCCCGCCGGAAATGCCGAGCCACGGATCGTTGCGTTCCGCCTCGAACACTTCGGGGTTGGACAGCGACATGTCGAGGCCGGGTGAAATCAGCACGTGGCGCGACGGCAAGGGCAGGCCTTCCTCAGCCGCCATCATGGTCAGCACGACGGCCATGTTGCCGCCCGCGGAATCGCCCATGAAGACGATGTCTTCGGCGTCCGTCTCATCCAGCATCTGCCGGTAGACGTCGCCGACCATGCCGAACATGGCGTGGAAATCATGCTCCGGCGCAATGGGATAGATCGGCACGGTGATACCGAAACCCAAGCGCTCGGCCATCTCGGCGATCAACCCCCAATGATAGGATGTGATCTGGAAGACATAGGCGCCGCCATGCATGTAGAGGATGCGCCTGCGTTCGCCCGCCTTCGGCGCGATCTCGTAGACGGGAAAGCCATCGACGCTGCGCTCGGTGATATCGAGCCGCTCCCGCAGCAATGCCGGGGGATGATGATCCTCGGTCTTGCGGGCATAGGCGATCCAGCGCTGCAGGTTTTCCGGGCTGGCAAATGCCTTCTTGCGGCTGTGCCGGAGGATGAAGGAAACGAGGTGGCTTTTGAAACTGGGCATTCGAATACACAAGCTCGGCAGCAGCCGACTAGAAGAATTCCCCACTATCTCGAAGATCGTACCTCCAGCCGAAATGTCAAGATTCTGGCCCAAGCCAACACGGTTGTTTGATCAGCCACGTCCGCGGCTCTGCGCAGCGCGGCTCAGCGCCGGGGCAGCAGCGCGGCGCGCAGCTTGATGTCGGTCGCAGCCGGGACCATGCGGCGGCCCCGGCGCTTGGTCAGCGATTTGCACTTGTCGGCGAAGGTCATCAGCGGCTCGAGCCCAGGATCAGACGCGACAGGTTGGTCTGGGCGTCGATGCGCGGCGACACGGGCCAGCCGATGTCCTTCTGGATTTCGGGTGGCAGGTTGTTCATGGCGCGCACGGCCTGTGCATTCTTCATGGCCGCACGAAAACGGCCGAGGGTCTCGAACATCTCTATTCTCCTTTGGAGCGTTGTGGCGGCGGAATAGTCCGGTCCGCCATTCGATGTCCGGTAAATGCTTCACGTCTGTATCGGACGTATTGCGCCAAAACAGCGCTTCGGTTTCCAGATCGGTGCGATCTGGAAACATTTGCACGCAAACGAAAGTCAAAGAATTCGCCGGCCTTGGCTGCCGGCCTATTCCCGGCTGCGCCTTGCCGCGTGGCCTTCGCGCGAACGCCGTCGCGGGGCGGCGTCGCCGGCGACGCCATCCTCGCTGACGGTCTTGCGTGGCGGCAATTTCACCGCCGCCGACAGTTTCGGGAACGGATCGACCTTGTTGGGAAGCGCCATGGCGTAGACGAAATGCTCCTGGAATTTCGGCTCCAATGCGGTCTCGATCTTCTCGATGTGGCTGACCGTGTCCTCGATCTCGCGGCGATAGCCGCGGTTGAGCAGCGCCATCCGCGCGCCGGCACCGGCGGCGTTACCGACGGCCGATACCTTGTCGAGGTCGCAGTCCGGGATCAGCCCAAGCACCATCGCGTATTTCGGATCGATGAACGAGCCGAAGGCGCCGGCGAAATGGATGCGGTCGACGTGTTCGGTGTTCTGCTTTTCCATCAGAAGCTTGGTGCCGGCATAGAGCGCCGCCTTGGCAAGCTGGATGGCGCGCACGTCGGTCTGCGTGATGGTGATCTTGGGTTCGCCTTCCTTCAAGACATAAGAGAAGGTGCGGCCGTTGACCGTGACGCGCGGCGACCGCTCGGCCAGCGATCCGTCGATGACGCCATCCTCGGAGATGATGCCGGCGAGGTACATTTCGGCCACGATCTCGATGATGCCGGAGCCGCAGATGCCGGTGACGCCGGTCGCCTGCACGCTATCGACGAAGCCGGGATCGTCGGACCAGAGTTCAGAGCCGATGACGCGGTATTTCGGCTCCAGCGTATCGGGGTCGATGCGCACGCGCTCGATTGCGCCGGGGGCGGCGCGTTGGCCGCCGGAGATTTCGGCGCCCTCGAAGGCGGGACCGGTGGGCGAGGAGGCTGCGACCACCCGCTTGCGGTTGCCAAGCACGATCTCGGCATTGGTGCCGACGTCGACGATCAGCATCATCTCGTCCTGGCGATGCGGGCCTTCCGACAGCGTCACGGCTGCGGCGTCGGCGCCGACATGGCCGGCGATGCAGGGCAGCATATAGAGGCGCGCGCCCTGGTTGAGCTTCAGGCCGATGTCGGAGGCCTTGATGCGCACCGCGCCCGAGACGGCGAGCGCGAAGGGCGCGCCGCCGAGTTCGGTCGGATCGATGCCGAGGAACAGATGGTGCATGATCGGATTGCCGACAAAGACGCTGTCCAGAATGTCGTTGCGCTGGACGTTGCCTTCGGCGCAGACCTTGTCGACGAGGCCCGAGATCGCCTCGCGCACGGCGACCGTCATGCCTTCGCGGCCATCCGGGTTCATCATCACATAGGAGACGCGGCTCATCAGATCCTCGCCGAAGCGGATCTGCGGGTTGGAGGTGCCTGACGAGGCGGCGACGCGGCCCGACAGCAACGACACCAGATGCATGGCGATGGTGGTCGAGCCGATATCGCAGGCCAGGCCATAGGCCTCGTTCTTGAGGCCGGGCCACAGTGCGATCACGCGGGCGATGTCGCTTTCGGCATCCTTGTGGATGGCGGCGGTCGCGGTCCAGTTACCTTTGCGCAGTATGCCTTGCACCTGCGGCATCAGGTAGAAATCGAATTCGAGGTTTTTAAAGCCCCAATCCTTCATCAAGGCGATCTTGAGGCGGTCGAGATCGCCCAGCGGCTTGTGCATGTCGGGCTCTTCGATCTCGACATAGCACATGCGGATTGCCGCATCGCGGGCGATGACGCGCGTGTCGGCATCCTTGCGGATGGTCTGGGCGTTGATGACCGTGTCCTGCGGCACGTCGATGACGAGGTCGCCGAGAATCTGCGCCGAGCAGGACAGGCGGCGCCGCTCGGGCAGGCCGCGGACGCGCTCATAGCGCTCTTCCTTGGCGCCCTTGGGCGAGATGTGGTCGTTGGACGAGACGATCTTGTGCTTGGCGAAATTGCCTTCCTGCACTTCGATCTGGCAGCGACCGCAGGTGGCGCGGCCACCGCAGACGCTCTCGACATAGACGCCGAGCTGACGCGCGGCATCGAGCACCGGTGTGCCGACGGGAAACCGCCCGCGTTTGCCTGACGGCATGAACAGCACGAGCGGATCAGTAATGTTTGCAGGCGAGTTCACGATTGCGCGCTTATCCCCTGGCCATGCGGGCTTCACGGCCGCCGCGACGGCGACCGCCATTGCCGCCGCCTTCGCCCGGAGCGTTAACGGCGGTGGGCGCTGCGACCGCCTGGCCGCCTTCGGCCGGTTTGTAGTCCTTGTAGGTGCGGATCCAGTTGGTGCAGTTCTCGTCGGTGCCGTTGAGCACATTGGCGCCGCGCACGGCTTCCATTTCCTGCGGGCGCACCGGGTTCATGATAGCGCTCGTCATACCGGCGCCGATCACCATCGGGATGAAGGCAGCGTTGATGCCGTGGCGGTGCGGCAGGCCGAACGAAATGTTGGACAGGCCGCAAGTGGTGTTGACCTTGAGCTCTTCGCGCAGACGGCGCAGCAACGCGAAGACCTGGCGGCCGGCATCGCCGAGCGCGCCGATCGGCATCACCAGCGGGTCAACGACGACGTCATGCGCCGGAATGCCGAAATCGGCGCAGCGCTGCACGATCTTCTTGGCGACGGCGAAGCGCACATCCGGATCCATCGAAATGCCGGTCTCGTCGTTGGAGATCGCGACGACCGGAACATTGTACTTCTTGACCAGCGGCAGGATGGCTTCGAGCTTTTCCTCTTCGCCGGTCACGGAGTTGACCAGCGGGCGGCCCTTGGCGACCTTGAGCGCTGCCTCGATGGCGGCGGTGACCGACGAGTCGATCGACAGCGGCAGGTCGACCAGGCCCTGGACGATCTCCAGCGTCTGCACCAGCAGGCCGGGTTCGGTTTCGTTCGGATTAACGGAGGTGACGCCGGCATTGACGTCGAGCATGGTGGCGCCGCAGGCGGCCTGTTCCAGCGCATCCTTGATGACTGTCTCGAAATTGCCGGCGATCATCTCGGCGGCCAGCTTCTTGCGGCCGGTCGGGTTGATGCGCTCGCCGATGACGCAGAAAGGCTGGTCGAAGCCGATGATGATCTCTCGTGTCGCCGAGGCGACGATGGTCCGGGTCATGAAGTCTCTCCGCCTGATATAAAGATTTCTTTATATCGTTGTCTGGTTTCATTCAAGCGAATGGCTGGCCGTCCGCGCTGTCAGTGCGCGGTCTTCACCATATCCACCTGCGTTTCGGTAATGTCGTCGTGCAGTATGCTCTCGAGCCGGTCGGCGACCATCTGATCGTCGTGGCGGATCTCACGTTTCCACGGCTGGCGGCCTTTCAGCACACCCGATTCATCGACGATCTCGGCGACATATTCCTCCTGGCGGTAGGCCATCACATGGATGCCGGAGACACCAGGAATTTCCTTCACCTCGTTGATGATGTCGGTGCAGAGCTGCTTGCCTTCCTTCTTCTGGTCCTGCGCACCTTCCAGCCGCTTGATGATGGCATCGGGAATATGGATGCCGGGCACGTTGGAGCGGATCCATTTGGCCGTCTTGGCCGAAGCCAGCGGGCCGACGCCGCACAGGATGAAAACTTTTTCCGTATGCCCCAAGTCCCGCGCCCTCTGCATGAAGGTTCTGAACATCGGCACGTCGAAGCAGTATTGCGTCTGCACGAACTGCGCGCCGGCGGCGATCTTTTTGCCGAGATGGATCGGGCGGAAATCGAAGGGTGGCGCGAAGGGGTTGACGGCGGCGCCGAGGAAAATTTGCGGCGGCGTCGTCAACTTGCGGCCGGACAGGAACTTGCCGTTGTCGCGCATAATGCGGCAGGTTTCCAGCAACGACATGGAATCGAGGTCGAAGACAGGCTTGGCGCCGGGCTGGTCGCCGGCCTGGACGCCGTCGCCGGTGAGGCACAGCATGTTGGCGACCCCCATGGCGGCACCGCCCAGCACGTCGCCCTGGATGGCGATGCGGTTCCTGTCGCGGCAGGCGATCTGCATGATCGGCGCGTAGCCCATGCGGGTGAGCAGCGCGCAAATGCCGACCGACGACATGTGGCAGTTGGCGCCGGAGGCATCGACGGCATTGATGGCGTCGACCCAGCCGTCGAAGATTTTCGCCCTGTTGTAGACGTCTTCGGGATCGGCGCTGTCGGGCGGGTTGAGCTCGGTGGTAACGGCGAATTCGCCGCGTCGCAGCACGCGCTCCAGTCGGCCACGCGAGGAGTGGCCGGGCAGGGGATCTAGCGGCAGATGGATGCCGGCCGGGTTTTCATCGCGCTGACGGCCGATCACGCGCCCGCTCCGGTATTGGCTTTGGCCGCTGCTTCACGGGCCGCTGCCGACTGGGCCGTCACCCGCAGCCAGGCCGAGGTTTCGCGCAGCGACTGGTCGACCGGCTTCTGCACGGTCAGGATCCTGTCGCCATGCTCCATGTTCCGCGAGCCTTCCCAGGCCTTGACCCAGACGCAAGGCATATCGGGCTCGACCTCGCAATTGCCGTTGGCGCGCACACCGCCGCAAGGGCCGTTGCGCAGCTTCTTGGGGCAGTTCATCGGGCACGACATGCCGGTCGAGGACAGGATGCACTGGCCGCACATGCGGCAGTCGAACATGAAGCCCTTGACGCGCCTTTCGACAAACTTGATCGGCGCCTCGACGCGCCCATAGCCGAGGCCTTTCCAAAGCGGATGAAGAAGCAGGAACATGTCGGCGAACCTGGAGTAGAACCATTCGAGCAATCGCGAGTGCCGAATGGACCACAGCCTGATGGCAAACGACCGCTGCACGCGCCGCTGCGGCGACACGTCGGCCGGCTTGTAGTCGGATTTCGGCGCTGCTTTCTTGACCTGAGTGGCCTGGGTAACCGGCTGGGTAACCCTTGGCCCCTCTTTGGCAGGAGTGGTTTCAGACATTTTCTTTCCCGCCCGCCTTGACCAGAGCGACCAGCCGCTCGCGGTCGTATTTCGCGTCGATGTCGCTGAATGCCTTCTCGACCTCGGCTTCGAGGTCGTCGCCGACCGGGATCGGATCGGCCTTGCGCCATTCGGCGAGGTAATCGTCGGTGCCGCCGGCGCCGGTGCGCATGGCGCACATATCGATCGCCTCGGTGAAGCGCAGCGGCAGTTCGCGCTTGGCGTTCTGCCGGCCCTTCTTGACGATGACCTGGGCGGGGATGTCGCGCCAATAGACGACAATCAGATCGGCCATGAATTCTCTCACTCCCTGTAGAGCGCCGTGCGTCCATGAGGGAAACGACGTTCCACCACTTTATCCAGCTGGTGTGAGCATTGCCGGATGCGCAGTGGGGCTGCTTGTTATGGGACGACGCGCGCGCATTCAAAAGCGACGCTATTGAGAGTCGCAAAAAGAAAGGCGAGATTCCGAGGGAAGGCTGGCTACCAAACCCGCTTGGTCAGGCCGGTCCAGAGATAGAACCAGATCGTCGGGTGGTACCATTGTTTCGAGGGCAGGCCGGGGTCGATCGTGACAAGCTTGCCGTCCAAGGCACCGCGGACCGCCTCGACGCAGATGTCACGCGAGAACGCCGCCTGGCGCAACGCATAGCTCGAAATAGTGTCGCCGGGCTCCGGCTTGCCGCGCGCCTGTTTCAACACGCCGCCGGTATCGACGCCGGCGTCGACCAGATGCACGGTGGTGCCGAAATTCTGGAGATCGCCGGAGGCCAGCGCCCAGTAGCCGCAATTCATGCCGCGGTATTTGGGCGCGATGCCGGCGTGGTAGTTGAGCACCGGGCAGGGCATTTGCGCCAGCGTCTGCCGGGACAAGAGCCGGCAGCCGGCGAGCAGCACCACGCCCGGGCGGATGTCGGCGATCGCCTGCAGGCAATCGGCTGCGTTGGCGGAGGAGACGTGGATGATCTTTTGTCCCGGCTTCGGCTCGGTCTCAAGCTTCTGATCGGCGATGAGCCGCTCTGCGTGGCCAGCGAAGAAGCGCTTGCCGAGCCTCGTCAACACCATCGTGCCGAGTTGACCGATGGCCGAAAACCAGCCCTGGCGGCTCGCCCGGCCGAGCAGCAATTGTTTTTTGGATTCAGGGCTTTCGAGGATGACGCTGACAGGACCGAACTGGTCGGCGATGGCGTTGACGATGGCCCAGATGTGCGGCCCGCCTTCGGTGACGATGACGATCGCAGCACTTTTTTCAACCGCTGATGCCATGGCGCGCTTTCTTGCCGGCGCGCAACCATTTGCCGTGCGCTGCCCGGCTCAATTCTGTGCCGGGCGAGGTTAAATCTTGATGACCGCCCGGCCAGCGAGAGACCAACGGATCAGCGCTTGAACTCGATGATGTCAAGTTTCGATTCGTAGTAGGGCGCCGGGAATTCGATGCGCCATTCATTGGCGCTGGTGCGGAAGGCATAGCCGACCTGGTCGCTTTCCGGGCCGCTGCCATAGGGTTTTGGCTTGTTGTCATTGACATAGCCGGAGCCGAGATAGATCGCGCGTTTTTCGCTATCGTCGAAGAAACGGCCCTTGGTGCGTTGCGAGCCGCTGACCTTTTCCAGCTGCCAGCCGGAGCCATCGTCCGTGGCCTTGCACTTGAACCAGCCATAGATGACCAGCGGGCCGGTCAGGCCCACCTTGATGGTTCGGCATTGCCAGTTGCCGCTCAGGTCCTTGTCGGAAAAGGCCACTATCGGCTTTGCCAGCAGCGCGTCGAGTTGGCTGACCTCAGCCGGGTCTCCCGCTTTTGCCTCGGCCAGCGCCGCCTTGCGGGTCTCGCCATATTTGTCGAGGCGAACCTTGTCGGCAGGCGTGATGATCTTCTGCACCTCGCCGTCGGCGCGAGCGGGCAAGACGAGGCAGAGGAGGCCAAGGGCGGCGAGCAGGACGCGAGGGGTCATCGGTGGTATCCATGTTGGCGCGGCTGGAGCAGCCGATTCTATCTTCCAGTGCACACTTACCCATTCGCGGCGGCCTGTCATCCGTGCTTAAACAGCGGTATGTTCCGCGGGAGGTGCGCGTGGGGGTTACAATCCATTTTGAGGGACAACTGCGCGGAGAGGAACAATATGTTGCGCTGTTGCAGGAAGTTGAAGCGCTTGCCATCCTCGAGACTGGCGATTTCGGCCGATAGACGAGGCCGAAATGGTTCTCAACCGGGTCATCGACGAACGCAGCGTTGACTATATCGGCCCGGTCTTGGGGATAGAATGCCTGCCGCATCCCAAGTCGGATCGCCTAAGGTTCGAGTTCGACAGGGACCTCTTCATGCAGCAATATTGCAAGACCCAGTTTGCGGGGTCGGAGGCGCATATCGAGATCATCGAGTTGCTTCGCAAAGTTGCTCCTTTTTTCGACAAGTTCGACGTCTTCGATGAAGGCGAGTACTGGGAACTGGGCGACCGCACAATTCTGCAGGTCAATCTCGACACAGTCGACGCTCTGCTTGCAGAGGCTTTGCGCAAGGATCCAACTGCAAGAGGGCCGATCCGGTTAGACAACGGCCGCGTTGTCGATTTCGTGTCGGATCCGCAACCGGAGAGCAAATAATCCGAAGTCGGGCGCCTAACGCAATTCTTCTGGATGTGCCGCCACCCGCGCCAATTCAGCCGTCAGGTCGCCATAGCCGGTCGAGCGGCGCTCATAGGCGAGGCCAAGCATCTTCGCGGCCTTCTCGGCGACCTTGTCGAGTTCCGGATCGTCGGTCTGGGCGATGTAGATCAGCTTCTGGTAGTTGCCGAAATAGTCCTTGATCAGCTCCGGGTGCTTGTCGAGGCCGAGCGGCTTCATGAAGAAGGCGTCGAACTGGCGGCACAGGAAATCGGTCATGTAGAACGACATCATGTCGTCGTCGGCGACCTTCGCATAGGCGTCCATGCCCTGGTAGAAGGCAAAGCAGTGCGGCCCGGCCATGCGCTCGACGCCGTGCTTCTCCAGGACCCGGTCGAGCATGCCGCCGGTACCGCAATCGGCATAGCCGACGAAGATGTTGCTATAGCCTTCCGCCTTGGCCTTTTCGATCGCCTTGTCCATCGCCGGTGCGATGCGGTCGGGGTAGAAATGGAACTCCGCCGGCAGGCAGGTCAGGTCGAGATGGTCGAGCTTGAGCTGCTCCTTGACGGCCAAAACTTCGCGCGCAATCATTCCACAGGCGATGACCAGCAGCCTGTCGTCTTGATTCGGTTTCGTTTTTTGCATTCTGGCCATGGAACCCGGTCGAAGCGGCCTTCGTTGCTGTGGGGCGAATCTATCGAGAGAGGGATAAACCGTCCATGAAACTGTTACGCGTTGCGCCGATTGCAATCCTTGCCTGCGTCCTGGCGCTCACGGCCTGTGCCAACACCGTCCGTGGTGTCGGCCGGGATATCAAATCGACTGCGAAAGCCGTCGACGACACGGTCACCAAACCCTGACGCAGCCATCCGTTCCAATAGCTGGAACAAAAAAGCCGCGCTGCAAGGCGCGGCTTTCGATTGTGGGCCAGACGCCTTGCGTAACAGATCAGGCTGAAGCGCGCACGTTATGCTTGCGCTTCATGAAGTCCTTGGCGGTCTCGACCGCCACAGCCGCGTCGCGGCAATAGGCATCGGCGCCGACGGCCTTGCCGAATTCCTCGTTTAGCGGCGCGCCGCCGACCAGGACGACATAGTCGTCGCGGATGCCCTTTTCCTTCATCGTGTCGATGACGACCTTCATGTAAGGCATGGTCGTGGTCAAAAGCGCCGACATGCCGATAATGTCGGGCTGGTGCTGCTCGATGGCGTCGAGGTATTTTTCCACCGCATTGTTGATGCCGAGATCGATGACGTCGAAGCCGGCACCTTCCATCATCATGCCGACGAGGTTCTTGCCGATGTCGTGGATGTCGCCCTTGACGGTGCCGATCACCATCTTGCCCTGCTTCGGCGCGCCGGTGGCGGCCAGCAGCGGGCGCAGGATGAACATGCCGGCTTTCATCGCGTTGGCCGACAGCAGCACCTCGGGAACGAACAGGATGCCGTCGCGAAAGTCCTCGCCGACGATGCGCATGCCTTCGACCAGAGCTTCGGTCAGCACCTTGTAGGGCACCCAGCCGCGCTCGAGCAGGATGTTGGTGCCTTCCTCGATCTCTTCCTTCAGCCCGTCATAGAGATCGTCGTGCATCTGCTGCACCAACTCGTCGTCGGAAAGCTCGGAGAGGATGATCTCGTCGTCGGCCATTTTTCTCGGGCTCCTTGCCGCGCGGATGCGATCACGGCGGCTTAAAATAATCGCGTCAATACCTAACCCGGCGGGGGCAGGTATCCATAGCTGATTTGCGACTTCCCGCAAAAGGAAAGCGACCGCAAATCTATTGGAATTCTTGTCGATTTTGCGACAGGCGTTGGCGCTGGCGGGCCGTTTCGAATAGGGTGCATGGCTACGATCCGGGCGAGAAGCCGCCATACGCGGCCGCAAACGGTTTTTAGGGAAAAACGATCATGAGTGAAAACGCGTCAGTCGACCAGGAAGCGTCCAATGCGCGACGTGGACGTGCTGCCAGCGGCGGCGCGGCTGCAAGGCGGGCGGCGCGCTCGGGCGGCGGACCGGGCACCCAGCTCACCTATATCAAGCGCAAGATCAACATCTATGAGGTCCTCAACGAGGAAGGCCTGGCGATTATCGAAAACAACACCGATACGGTGCTGGAAGAGATCGGCATCATCTTTCGCGACGACGCCGCGGCGCTGCAGCTTTGGAAAGAGGCGGGCGCCGACGTCAAGGGCGAGCGCGTGCATTTTCCCAAGGGCCTCTGCCGCTCGCTGCTGAAGACCGCCCCGCCCATCTACACCCAGCATGCGCGCAACGCCGAACGTTCGGTGCAGATCGGCGGCAACGCCACGGTCTTCGCGCCGGTCTATGGTCCGCCCTTCGTGCGCGATCTCGACGGTGTCAGGCGCTACGCGACGATCGAGGATTTCCGGAATTTCGTGAAGCTCGCCTATATGGCGCCGTCGATTCACCATTCGGGCGGCACGGTTTGCGAGCCGGTCGACGTGCCGGTCAACAAACGCCATCTCGACATGATCTACAGCCACATCAAATATTCGGACAAACCGTTCATGGGTTCGGTGACGGCGCCAGAGCGGGCCGAAGACACCGTCGCCATGGCCAAGATCGTGTTCGGCGACGATTTCGTCGAAAACAACACCGTGCTGACCAGCCTGATCAACGCCAATTCGCCGATGGTGTTCGACGAAACCATGCTGGGCGCGCTGAAGGTTTATTCGCGTCACAACCAGGCTTGCATCGTCACGCCGTTCATCCTTGCCGGCGCGATGAGCCCGGTCACGGTGGCCGGCACGCTGACGCAGGTTCTGGCAGAGGTGCTGGCCGGCGCCTCTTTCACGCAGTTGATCCGTCCCGGCGCGCCGGTGCTGTTCGGCACCTTCGCCTCGTCGATCTCCATGCAGTCTGGTGCGCCGACCTTCGGCACACCGGAGCCGTCGCTGGTTTCCTACGGCGCCGCACAGCTTGCCCGCCGGCTCGGTCTGCCGTTCCGCACCGGCGGCTCGCTCTGCGCCTCCAAGGTTCCGGACGCGCAGGCCGCCTATGAGAGCGCCAACACGCTCAACTCGACCATTCTTGCCGGCACCAATTTCGTCCTGCATTCGGCCGGCTGGCTCGAGGGCGGACTGGCCTCCTGCTACGAAAAATTCATGATGGACATCGATCAGCTCGGCATGACGCAAAAGTTTTCCGAAGGCGTCGACCTCTCGGAAAACGGCCAGGCGATGGACGCCATCCGCCAGGTCGGCCCGGGCAGCCACTATCTCGGCTGCGACCACACCCAGGCCAATTTCCAGACCGCCTTCTACCGCTCCAGCATCGCCGACAACAATTCCTACGAGCAGTGGCTGGCCGAGGGCGAGAAGACAGCGCCGCAGCGCGCCAACGAACTCGCCCGCCGCTGGCTGGAGACCTATGAGGCGCCGTATCTCGATCCGGGCATCGACGACGGGCTGAAGGACTACATCGCGACGAAGAAGGCGTCGATGGCTGACGCCTTCACCTGAAAGGAGCCCGAGTCAGGCGGGGCTAAAGTCGCCAACATCATCCACAAGGAAGTCTGGCGGAGCGCTTTCTCCGACCCGGACAAGAAGGGATGATTGCGCGGCGCCGGGCTGACGAGATAGCGGCCGCGCTTTCCGCCGACGGCCTCATCCTGCGCGGCGGCTTCAATTTCGCAACAAGCGAAACGCCGCCGCATAGCCCTTCAGCCGCCCTTGCCAAATCCGTGCTGTTGGTCGGGCAGGCGGGAGCGGCACCCTGGCCGCATTTCCTGCGCTGGCGCGACCGGCAACCGCAAACCATTGCTAATCCGCTCGACACATGGTCGCGCGAAGTGATCGGTGCGGTGGCGGAGAAATTCGGCGCGCGCGCCGTTTCGCCTTCGGACAGACCTTATCTGCCGTTCCAGCAATGGGCGATGCGGGCGGAGGGGCTGAAACCGTCGCCGCTCGGCATCCTCATGCATCCTCAATACGGGCTCTGGCATGCCTATCGCGGCGCTCTGCTGTTCGAAGACGAGATCGCGGCTCCAGAAGCTCACGCATCGATTCACCTTTGCGACGCCTGTGTGGCAAAACCTTGCCTGAAATCCTGTCCGGTTGACGCCTATTCCGCGGATGGTTTCGCTCATCAGGCTTGCCTGGCGCATGTGCGGGGATCGAAGGGCGAACCATGCCGCGGCGGCGGCTGCCTCGACCGCAACGCTTGTCCGTATGGCACGGCCCATCGCTATCCGCTTGAGGTTCAGGCCTTTCACATGACGGCGTTTGCTGGCCTGTAGCGGCGTTGAACGCCTGCACAAAGTGTTGAACGGGATTGTCAGGGAACGGCTTGCCCTGACAATGCCTGCTTATATGTATCGCACGACAATCAATGGGGCGAGCCATGGCGAAGCAGGACATTGAGATAGAGACCGGAGACGGCGTGGCGAAGGCGGGATTGTTCCGTTCGGCGACTGTTTCCCCGGTCAAGGCCGGTATCATTCTCTACATGGACGCCTTCGGTCCGCGACCGGCGCTCGACGCAATGGCGGAGCGGCTGGCGGGTGAGGGCTATGCGGTGCTGGTGCCGGATCTTTTCTATCGCAAAGCGCCCTACGGGCCGTTCGAGCCCAAGACCGCTTTCGTCGTGGAGGAGACCAAGGTCGCGCTGACGGCGTTGGTCCACGGCACGACACAGGACATGACCATCCGCGACAGCAGGGCGTTCCTCGACACGCTTACCGCTGAAGGTGTCACCGGACCGGTCGGTGTCGTCGGTTACTGCATGGGCGGGGCGCGGGCCTTGAATGCGGCTGCAACCTATCCCGATCGCATCGTGGCGGCGGCAAGCTTCCATGGCGGCAATCTGGCCAGCGATGCCGCCGACAGTCCGCACCGCAAGGCTGCAATGATCAAGGCGCGGGTCTATGTCGGAACGTCTGGGGTGGACCGCAGCTTTCCGCCGGAGCAGTCGGCGCGACTGGCCGAGGCGCTGCGCGTGGCGAAAGTCGACCACGTCATCGAAAACTATGCCGGCATGGCGCATGGCTGGTGCGTGTCGGACCACAGCGTGTTCAACGCGGCCGGCGCCGAACGTCATTGGAAGCGATTGACGACGCTGTTCGCCGAGACGCTGATCTAACGAGGCGTTGCCTGAAGTCGCAACGAACGGGTAGAGACTGCACGATTGGCGCGGCCTGTTGCAACAGCGCCAGTCGAGCGGGAACGAACAGCCTGATGCAATCCTATGATGTCGTGGTGATCGGCGCCGGTGCGGCCGGAATGATGTGCGCCATCGAGGCCGGCAAGCGCGGCCGCTCGGTCCTGGTGCTCGATCACGCGGCAAAGCCCGGCGAGAAGATCCGCATCTCCGGCGGTGGCCGCTGCAATTTCACCAACATCCACACCAGCCCGAAGAATTTCATCTCCGGCAATCCGCATTTCTGCATCTCGGCGCTCAGCCGCTACACGCAGCGCGATTTCATCGAGCTCGTCGAACGCCACGGCGTCGCCTATCACGAGAAGACGCTGGGACAGCTGTTTTGCGATGGCTCGGCGCGGCTGATCATCGACATGCTGGTCTCTGAAATGCAGGATGGCGGCGTGGAGCTGGCGCTGTCGACCGAGGTGAGGAACGTCAGCAAGGCCGCGGACGGTTTTGTGCTGACGCTCTCCACTGGCAGCGTCGCCTGCAATTCGCTGGTCGTTGCCTGTGGTGGCAAGTCGATCCCCAAAATGGGCGCGTCCGGTTTCGGCTACGAGCTTGCGGCGCAGTTCGGCCTGGCGGTGGTGGAAACACGGCCGGCGCTGGTGCCGCTTACCTTCGACGCAAGAACGCTGGAGCGGCTGGCGCCCTTGGCCGGCAATGCCGTCGATGCCGAAGTCGCCTGCGGCAAGACGCGGTTTTCGGAGGCGATGCTGTTTACGCATCGCGGCTTGAGCGGGCCTTCCATCCTGCAGATATCGTCCTACTGGCGCGAGGGCGACGAGATCCGCATCGCCATGCTGCCGGGGATGGATGTGGCGGAACTGCTTCGCGCCGCCCGGCGCGTCAACGGCAGGCAAGCGGTGCAGACGGTGCTTGCAAACCATTTGCCGAAGCGCCTTGCGCAAGCGGTCGCCGAGCGTAGCGGGATCGATGGCAATCTCGCCGATTTGACAGACCTGCAAATGAAAACCGTCGAAGCCGCTGTCAACGACTGGCGCATCAAGCCGGCCGGCTCCGAGGGTTACCGCACGGCGGAAGTGACCCTTGGCGGTGTGGATACCAACGGGCTCGATCAGAAGACGATGCAGGCGAAATCCGTGCCGGGGCTGTTTTTCATCGGCGAAGTCGTCGATGTCACCGGCTGGCTGGGCGGCTATAATTTTCAGTGGGCTTGGTCGTCCGGCTGGGCCTCGGGCCAGGTGTGCTGATATTCAGGTGAGGCCGGCCTGCAAACGACGGCTTTCTGTGCTTCCGGTGCTCGCGTACAAAAGTACGCTCCGCTCCGGTTCTCGAAATCCATCGTTTTCGGCTCGGCCTGACCTGAATCTCAGCGCACCTGTTGCGCGTGCATCCGTCGCCTCGGAAAAAAATCTTTCCATAACCCCAAGGATTGGCCATTAGCCTTCGTCCAACAGGCAAATGATGGCGATGATGCTGGATGAAAGCGAAGCCTCCGACGCCGAATTGATCGGGCGGGCGAAGGGCGGAGACAGGGGTGCCTTCGGCAAATTGCTGGAGCGGCACTACGACTTCGTCTATCGCGCCGCCTATCGCTGGTGCGGAAAGAAGGCCGATGCCGAAGACATCGCCCAGGAGGTCTGTGTCCGTCTCGGCAAGGCGATCCGCGACTACCGCGGCGGCGGCGCGTTCACGACATGGCTCTATTCCGTGACGCTGAACGCGGCGCGCGACATGATGCGCAAGACGACGCACGAAAACGTCAAGACCGAGGCTTTCGGCGCCTACAGCATGATATCGGGAGAGGCATCCGCCGAGCCCGAAGATCCGACTGAGGCGCTCTGGGCAGCGGTGCGGCAACTGCCGGACAAGCAGCGCGATGCAGTACTTCTGGTCTATGGCGAAGGGTTGAGCCATGCGGCCGCCGCCGAGGCGATGGCAATCTCGGAGACGACGGTTTCCTGGCACATCCATGAAGCGAAGAAACGGCTGAAAACGCTCATGCGTTCAGCCGGGGAAGTGTGACCATGGTCGACGACAACGAGCTCAACAGGCTGCGCGACGCAGCAGTACCGGCGCCGGGCGAAAGCGCGAAGGCACGCGCCTTCGAAGCCGCCATGAGCGCCTATGATCAGCAAAATATTTCTGTCGTCACCCAAGGATCGGTAGGCGGGCTTCGTCTCACAGAGCGAGCACAAAAGCTCTGGAGCGAGATCATGCAAAAGAAACTCATCGCCACGCCAGCCATTGCCGGGCTCGTCGCCCTGCCGATCGCCGGATACGCCACCTTCCACATGCTGAGGGAACAGCCGTTGCCGTTCGGCGGCGACGAGAAGATCACCGAAACGCTGGCCGACAAGCCGGCAACCAATGGGCCGGCAACCAACGCGCCGGTAAAAGAAAAGCAGGCGCCTGAAGGCGACAAGAAGGCCGACGCCGATGTGCGAAGCCGCGACACCACTACGCCGCTTACGCCACCCGCGCCGCCGAAGCCCGAATCGACCGTTGCTGTCGCCCCGGCGCAGCAGGATGCGCTGGGACGCGGCGTGTTGGCCGAGCCTGCGCCAGTTGAGAGCCGCGAGTTTTCGCTTGACGGCACCGCTGCCCCGGCCGGCGGCGCGCGGTTCGACCGCATGGCCGGCGCGACCGAATCCAAGTACCTGGCGCAGCCTTCGACGATGCCGGCCGACCAGATAGCGCCGCAGGAGCCAAACCGCGACCGCGTCGAGGATTTCAAGACCAATCCGGTGCATGCAGCGCTTCAGGATCCGGTCTCGACCTTCTCGATCGACGTCGACACCGCTTCCTATTCCTTCGTCCGCGGCTCGCTGAAGCAGGGCTACCTGCCGCAGGCCGACACAGTGCGCGTCGAGGAGATGGTCAATTACTTCCCCTATGACTGGAAGGGGCCGGACTCGGCTTCGACGCCGTTCAATTCGACCGTCAGCGTCATGCCGACGCCGTGGAACGGGCACACCAAGCTGATGCACGTCGCCATCAAGGGCTTCGACATCAAGCCGGTCGAGCAGCCCAAGGCCAATCTGGTGTTCCTGATCGACGTCTCGGGTTCGATGGACGAGCCTGACAAGCTGCCGCTGCTCAAGTCGGCTTTCCGGCTGCTGGTCAGCAAGCTCAAGGCGGACGACACCATCTCGATCGTCACCTATGCCGGTGACGCCGGCACCGTGCTGATGCCGACCAAGGTTACCGAGAAGGACAAGATCCTCAACGCCATCGACAATCTGTCGCCCGGCGGCTCGACGGCCGGCGAGGCGGGCATCAAGGAAGCCTACAAGCTTGCCCAGCAGTCCTTCGTCAAGGATGGCATCAACCGTGTGATGCTGGCCACGGACGGCGACTTCAATGTCGGCCAGACCGATGACGACGATCTGAAGCGGCTGATCGAGCAGGAGCGCAAGACCGGCGTCTTCCTGTCGGTGTTCGGCTTTGGACGCGGCAATCTGAACGACCAGATGATGCAGACCATCGCCCAGAACGGCAACGGCACCGCCGCCTATATCGACACGCTGGCCGAGGCCGAGAAGGTTCTGGTCGAGGATGCCTCCTCGACGCTGTTCACCATCGCCAAGGACGTCAAGATCCAGGTCGAGTTCAATCCAGACAAGGTCTCGGAGTACCGGTTGATCGGCTATGAAACCCGCGCCTTGAACCGCGAGGACTTCAACAATGACCGCGTCGATGCCGGCGATATCGGCTCGGGTCATTCGGTGACCGCCATCTACGAGATCACGCCGAAGGGCAGCGGCGGCGAGCAGATGGATCCGCTGCGCTACGGCCAGGCGACGGTCAACAATGGCGGCGTCGCCAATGCCGACGAATATGCATTCGTCAAGATCCGCTACAAGCTGCCGAACGAAGACGTCTCGAAGCTGATCACCACGCCGGTGACCTCGGCCAACGAGGTCGCGTCCTTCGACCAGGCCAGCACCGACCAGCGTTTCTCCGTCGCTGTCGCCGCCTTCGGCCAGAAGCTGCGCGACGAGGATGCGACCGCGAAGTTCGGCTACGACAAGATCATGGAGATTGCCACCGCCGCCCGAGGAGCCGACCCGTTTGGGTACAGGTCCGAGTTCCTTTCGCTTGTGCGCCTTGCCTCGGCGCTGGGCGGTAACCGGTAGTGGCAATAACGCCGGTTCCTTTCAGACGGGGGTCGTTCTGATCGGGGAACCGGCTACGGGCGGGTGAGGCAGGCCGGCGGGGGAAACCCTGCCGGCCTTTTTTCGGACCGATTGATCCGAAGCGCACAGATGATGCGCCTGATCGTTAAATTGCGCGGCTTTTCCGGAACGTCATCGCAATGCCCGGCTATTATTGCATGGGGTCGGGACTGGGCTTGGGGAGCCGGGAATTGCAGATCATGAACATTGGAAACACGACGCCGGCGGTGAGACACACGCAGGCGTCGGGAACGCTGTCGCCAGAATCCAGGCGCATCATGGATGACGTCGACGCAGCCCGGAATACCGCAAAGTCGGCGCTGACCAATGACCGCTTTCGCGTCATGCTGGAGCAGATCGGCAATCCGCAGTCGTCGGGTGACCTGGTGACGATGAATGAAAGCGCCGACAGCACCGCCCTGGATTTCACGACGGCGCTATCGCGTTACGCTGAAAACAGCGAATAAGTTCGATATCAGGCCCGGCTGCGGCGGCGTTCGCGGCGGGCTTCGCTGGTCTCGGCGGTGTTTTCCGTCGCCACCTTGTTGCGCATCGGACCGATGCGCTCCACGATCCCCGCGACGGTCGGGCGTTCGGATTTGGTGTGCGCGTCGAGCGCCTTGCGCATGGCGGCAAGGTGCTGGAACGAGGTGCCGCAGCAGCCGCCGATGATCTTCGCGCCGCCATCGACAGCCAGCCGGACATAGTCGGCCATCAGCTCCGGCGTGCCGGAATAATGGATCTCGGTGCCACGAAATTCGGGAATGCCGCAATTGCCCTTGACGATCACCGTCGCTTCCGGCTTCGCCTCGGTCATGTCGAGCAGCGAGGCCAGGATGTCGGAGGCGCCGACACCGCAATTGGCGCCGACACCGAGCGGTGTCTCTGAAAGTCCGTCGACGACGCCGTGGATATCCCTGGGCAGCAGGCCCATCATGGTGCGGCCGGCAGTGTCGAACGAACCGGTATAGGTGTAGGGCAGGCCGACGCGGATGGCGGCCTCCGCCGCGGCGCGGATTTCGTCCGGCGCAGACATGGTCTCGATCCAGGCGACTTCGGCGCCGCCTTCCTTGAGACCCTCGATCTGCTCGGCAAAAGCCTCGACTGCTTCGTCATAGGTCATGGCGCCGAGCGGCACCAGCAACTCGCCGGTCGGACCGACCGAGCCGGCGACGATGACTTTCCTGCCGGCCTTGTCGGCGACCGCGCGGGCAATCTCGGCGGCGCGCTTGTTCAGCGCATGCACGCGGTCCTGCGCATGATGCAGCTTCAGCCGGTGGCGGGTGCCGCCGAACGAGTTGGTGAGGATGATATCGGCGCCGGCGTCGACGAAATTCTGGTGCAGGCTGGCGATGGTGTCGGGCGCTGCCTCGTTCAGCAACTCCGGCGCTTCGCCGGCCTCCAGACCCATGGCGAACAGATTGGTGCCGGTGGCGCCATCGGCGAGCAGCACGCCCTTTTCGGCCAGCAGAGCATCGATGGGATTGTTCGCGGTCATCGGATCGACTTTCAGATATTCGAATGGAATAAGGATATAAAGAAGTCTTTATGTCCAGTCAATGTGTTTGCGACCTGCAATTGCCGCGCGGCGCACCTTTCCGGGGCGTTGGGGATCAGGCAGAACCCGATGGAAATGACGCGCCGGCCAGATTGCGCGCGTAGGCGGCGGCCTCATGCGGGTTGATGTCGGCGGCCCGGATCAGATTGTCGAAATGCTGGGTCAGCGCCTGTACCGGCTGGGTGGCATTCAGCACGACATACATGTCGCCGACATAGATGGCGGCGCGGTAGGGACCGAAGATTGTCAGCGGGATCGAATAGCGCATGCGGCCGTCATAGAGGAACAGGCGGAAGGTGGGGTAGAGATCGTCAAGCAGCGTCGCCATATGGGCAAGCTGCTGCCGGCGGTCAGCCTCGGGAAAGCGGTCCCAGACGCCCAGGCCGCGGGCAAAGATCTCAAGCGTATGGCGCGGCATGCAGACCTCCATGTCGGTCTCAGGGCGCCGGTTGTACTCGATGCGGTACTGCGTCTCGCTCGCCTGAGCGAGGCGGCTGCGGTTGGTGATGTTGGCTTCGTAGTCGACCAGCTGGCGTGTGCGCAGGAGATCGGGAATGCCGGCCGGCACATAGCGGATCTTGGTGCCTGCGGCTTCCGCGAACCATTTGGCGAGCAGCGTGCGGTCGAAGCCGTCGGGCGCCTCTTCGATCTCCAGGCTTTCGCGGATTTCGCCGGTGACGCCTTCGTCCTGGGAGAGGCCGAGCAGCCAGTCCAGCGAGATCTTGAATTCGGCGGCGATGTTGAGCAGCGTTTCGGCACGTGGCAGGCGCGTCGAGGCGCCGGACATCAGTTGCGACAGCGCCGACCGGTCGATGCCGACTGCTGACGCGAAAGCTGACTGGTTGAGATCGGACCGTGTCAGGAGCAGCTTCAGGCGCTCCCGGAAGATTGCCGAAAGGTCCCGTTTGTCCACTGTTCGTTCTCCGCACTCTCTTAGGAAAAATTTGCGCCCGAGCCGTCGAATCAGCACTTCCAGCGTAAATGAATCCGTAAGGTTGTTTACAATGTATAACATCTGCGGTCGAAAATGCGCAATCGCAACATTTTGTACACTTTGTCTCGTTGAGCGGAATCGCTTCTCCTGACACTATGCTGTCAGGAACCAATTCCGGCGACTGAGGGACAGTGGTCGATAGCATGACAGGCAAGCGCATCAAGCGACGCGACGCAGCGGCCATCGAGTGGCCGACCGTGGTCCTCGCTTTCTTCTGTTACGGAATGTGGCTCGCTGCCGGGCTCCTGCTCTGGCCCTCTTATCCGATCCCGGCACTTCTTCTCCTCGGCTTCATCCTGGCCTTGCAGTCGTCGATCATGCATGAAGTGCTGCATGGCCATCCGACGCGCAGCGCGCTCATCAACGAAGCCTTCGTCTTCCTGCCGATCGGCCTGGTCTGGCCGTTCCGTCGCTTCAAGACGCTTCATTTGCGCCACCACGCCGACGAGCGCCTGACCGATCCCCTCGACGATCCCGAGAGCTATTACCAGGCGTTGTGGATGCATGACGATCTGCCGCCGACGATGAAATTCCTGCTCAAGATCAACAACACCATGGCCGGCCGTTTCTTCCTCGGCCCCTGGCTGTCCTGCGTCGGTTTCTTCGTCGACGATGCCAAGCATGTGATTGCCGGCGACAAGGTGATCGGCAAGGCATGGCTGCTGCATGCGATCGGCCTCGCCATCGTGGTGCCGATCGTGCAGTTCGGCTTCGGCATTCCCGTATGGCTCTACATTCTGGTGCCGGTCTGGCTCGGCCAGTCGCTGATCGCGGTCCGGACTTTCGCCGAACATCAGTGGTCCGAGCACCCTGAAGGACGCACGGTGATCATCGAGCGCTCGCCGCTGTCGTTCCTGTTCCTCAACAACAATCTGCACTTCGTCCACCACAAGACCCCGACGGTTGCCTGGTACAGACTTCCAAAACTGTTTGCGGACCGCCGCGACGAGTGGCTGCGGATGAACAATGGCTACGCCTATCCGAACTATTTCGCACTGATCAAAGCCTACGCATTCAAGGCCAAGGAGCCGATCGTGCACCCGGTGCTGCGCCGCCAGCCCGAGCCGGGCAGGGCGTTCAAGCCGCGCATCAGGGCGCGCAGCATCAGCGGGCTTGGCAGCGCGCCGGTTCCGGCCGAGCCGCCGAAGGAATAATCCCCGGACATCCCGGTGTCGGCCAATTCTGATTGGACGCCGCGTTTTTGCGATCCTTTCCCGAGCCATGATGATTGAGTGTCGGCATGAGTGAATTGATTGCGGCATTGCCGATGTACGACTGGCCCGAAGTGCGCGGCGAGGTCGACGCGCAATGGGCAGCGTTGCGCGAGGCTTTTCGGCACAAGGGCGTCGATGCACCGCAGACAATCGTGCGCCGCAATGGCGACCTGCCGCCGGTGCCGGGCGGTATCCAGGACGCCGAGGGCAGACTGATCGCGCCCGATCCGGCGACACTGCCGCCGAACGAACTCGACCATCATCAGCTTTGGCTCCATCCGGCGCTGCTGTTCGCGCAGACCTGCTGGGGGCCGATGGAACTTGGCCTGAACAAGCATGTGCAGGTGGTCGGCCAGCCGAGCTACGACGCTTACGAAGGCGGCCAGGGCGAACTCTATTCCAGCGCGCTGGTGATGCGCACGGCCGAGGGACCGGAAGTTCGCTCGCCCGCGGATGGCAAAGCCTTGCTGCCGCTCGATCTGATGCGTGGCAAGCGTTTTACCTACAACAGCCTCGATTCGATGTCGGGCATCATCGCGCTGACGCGCGACCTGCAGGCCGCCGGCGAAAGCCTGGATATCTTTTCCTCGCGCAGCGAAAGCGGTGGCCATCGCCGCTCGATTATCGCGGTCGCCGAGGGCAAGGCGGATATAGCTGCCATCGACTGTGAGAGCTGGGCGCTGGCGCAGCGTTTCGAACCTGCGGCAAACGCCGTGAAGGTGGTCGGCTGGACGGCAAGGCGCAAAGGCCTGCCCTACATCACCGCCAGGACGACGCCGGAAAAGACGCTCAAGGCTCTGCGCGAGGCGCTTGCCGGATCAGCCGAGCAGCCTCGCATCCAACGGGTAGGTTGAAAGCTGCTCGTTACCGGTCTCGGTGATCAGGATCTGTTCCTCGATCTTGACGCCCTCATGGCCGCCGAGACGGCCGATATAGCTTTCCACGCACAGGACCATTCCCGGCTCCAGCACGCCGTCGGGCGTGTCCGGCGTCCAGTCGCTTGCATGCGGCAGGGTTGGATACTCGTCGGCGAGGCCGACGCCGTGATAGAGCACGCCGTAGCGCGCCGGGAAGCAATCTCCCGGCGGCACCACCGAGCGTTCGACCAGGTCGCGGAAGGATATGCCGGGCTGCATCAGTTGCGTGTTGTGGGCGATCTGGTCGGCGGCGATGTGGAAGAGGTCGCGCTGCTCGTTCGACGGCCTGGCGTCACCGCAAAGCCAGGTGCGGGAGAGATCGGCGCAGAAGCCGTAGGGACCGATCAGGTCGGTGTCGAAGGCGACGAGGTCGCCTTCCTCGATCACCCGCGACGAGCATTCCTGGAACCACGGATTGGTGCGCGGCCCCGAGGCAAGCAGCCGGGTTTCGATCCATTCGCCGCCGCGCGCAATGTTGCCGCGGTGGAGTTCGGCCCACAATTCGTTTTCGGAAATGCCCGGCGTCAGCGCCTTCTCCATTTCACCCATCGCCGCTTCGCAAGCGACGATTGCGCGGCGCATGGCGAGGATCTCGTCCGGCGATTTGATCAGCCGCGCATTTTCCATCACCGCTTCGCCATTGCCAATCGAGATGCCGAGCCGGGCGAGTTCCTCGACGCCTTCCGGGTTGATGTGGTCGACCGCAATGCGGCTGTTGCCGCCGCCATGCTCCTTGACCAGATCGGCGATGCCGGCCGCCCAGCGGCGGACTTTATGCTCGGTCAGCTCACCGCCATAGAGGTACATCCACGACACTGCCGGCCGCACCTCGTCAACTACGCCGGAATGGTCGGACAGATGCTCGCAGGAGAAATAGTCGAACAGCACCACGGGCCCCTCAGTGGCGATGAAGCAGTGGCGGGTCGGATTGTGCGCGACCCACAGCTGCATGTTGGTCGAATCGGTGGCGTAGCGGATGTTGACGGGGTCGTAGAGCAGCGCGCCGGCGTAGTTTCGGCGCTTCAGTTCGGCTCGGATGCGCTCGAGCCGGTATTGGCGCATCGCGGCAAGATCGGGCGCGGCGATGCCTGCCGCTTGCCATTCGGTTTCAGCCAGCGCGCCATAGCCCAGCACATGCTGGTTCAGCGACGCCGCTTTCTGGCGCGAGGCGTCGCGCAAGGCTTCGACGGAGCCCGGCTCGAACGGCATGATCTTGCGGTAACGGCCGAACCCTTGTTTCTCCACCCGACGCCTCCCTGCCGACTTACTGTGGCGCTGCGCCCGCGGCCGCTTTCTTCAGCCGCGTGACCGTCAGCGTGCGGGTGGGCGGCTCGCTGTCGAACAGCATCGGGACGACCAACTGCTGCGGCGAGCCGTCAGCGACATAGCCGGCCTCGCTCAAGGCCCGCAGGATGCCCTCGGGAGGTTCCTTGTCATTGGCCATCACGAGCACCGCCGGCTCGATCAGCAAATGGCCGAAGTTCGGCATCTCGTCGTCGAGCACGACCAGATCGGGATCGACAAGACGCAGATTTCCCACCCAGTGCCAGCTCGATATCGCCGTGCGAACCGGACCGTTTGCCGTCAGCTGGCCATAGAGCGACTGGTAGTCGACACGCACGATGCTGCCGCGGCTGTCGCCGCCATTGAGGTGCGTGTACCAGGTCACCGGCAGCACGAGGATGGCAAGCGTTGCGCCGACAAAGACGACGACGTCCTGCACCTTCCTTCCCTTGTCGCCTCTGGCATCCATCCGCAAGGCCAGCGCGACCGGCAGCAACACAAGGATGGGAAGCATCCAGCGATCGCGAAATTGCGTCGTCCCGCTCGCCAGGACGAGCACGATGGTCATCGCCAGGGCAAAAGCGATGGTGCGCCACACCAGTTTCTCGGTCCATGGCGCCGGTTGCAGCGCGGGCGCTGGCTTTTTCCATGCGATGAGCAAAGCCGCGACGAATATGCCGGCCGGCAACACGGCGAAATACAGGATAGCCTTGCCCAGTCCGCGCATTCCGTAGAATGCGGTTTGTATGGCGCTTTCTCCTCTGCCCATGCCGAAGCCGCCGCTGTGCGACAGCAACTGGTCGGTGTAGGTCAGGTTCCAGTAGAGCGTCGGCAGGCAAAGCAGCACCGCCACGACAAGGCTGATCGAAAACCGGCGGTTGAGGATGACGCCGCGCGTTTCGCGCAGCGACAGGGTGGACAGCATCAGCGCGCCGAGAAAGATCGCGTTGTTGTATTTCGACAGGATGGCGGCGGCCATCGCCACGCCAAACAGCACATAGGTGGCCAGCGAACGCCGCTGCACCAGTTCAACGAGCGCAAGAAACAGCACCACTGAAAAACAGAAAGCGGCGATCGAGTGGGTGAGGGCGTGCTGCATCTCCCACACCATCTGCGGAAACAACAGCAGGCCGAACAATGCGGCGGCGCCAGCGCGGCTGGAATAGCCCAGGCGGCGGACAGCGATGAAAACCGACGCCAGCGCCGCTCCGATCAGCAGGTACTTCACGATCTTGAGCGCCAGGATGTTCGTTCCGACCACGGCGGCGACGAGGCGGGCAAGCCAGGTGTAGAGCGGCGGCTGCGAGCCGCCATAGCCAGCCCAGAGGTAGTGCATGTACATCAGCTGTTCGGAATCGTCGACGCCGACACCGGTTCCTACGACATGGGACAGCAGCGCCATCACCACGATCTGGACGACGCAATAGACCGCGACGCAGACCAGTGCGGCGTTGAAGGGACCGACCTTGCCTTCGCCGAGCCAGTCCGTCCATTTCTCTAGATACTGCAAGGGGATCGTCTTCTCATCGAGGGAAAATGCCTGCGGCCAACTGCCGAAGGCCCCTTACACGATCTCACGCTCCCTGTCGCCTTTTCAGGTCCGCATCTTCTCGCCGCTGGGGTCGAAGGGCGCCTCGACATTGATGCGCGCCGGACGCCGGTGGCCGAGGATCTCGATCTCGAACAGTCCGGCACTTTCGTCCTCGGCGAGTGCCGCCGGCACATAGCCCTGCGCCATCGACTTCTGCACATAGTGCGCATAACCGCCCGAGGTGACCCAGCCGACCACGCGCCAGTCGCCGTCGACGATGCCGCGCACGGCGGAAGCGCCTTCGGCAGCCTTCGAGCCACGCACTTCCTTGCCCGCCATGTCGAAGCGCGGCGCGCCATAACCATGCGGCTTTTCCACCGTGCCATAGTCCTTGCCGACCTTGGCCCAGATCGGCTCGTCGCCCATGACATCGGCGTCGGCCGCATCGACGATGAAGGAAACACGGCGCAGTTTCGGCCCTTCCGCCTGTTCCTTGGCGGCGGCTTCGCGGCCGATGAAGTCGTTCTTCTCCAGCTTGATGAAGCGGTCCATCGCGCCTTCGAACGGGCCGTAGATCGGGCGCAGCTCGCGGTACCAGGTCGGGAAGTTCTTCTCCAGGCGCATGGAGAGCAAAGCGCGCATGCCGAAATCGACGAGGCCGAACTCCTGGCCGGCGTCCTTGATCGCCTTGTAGACCAGACGCTCATAGGCCGGCGCCATCCAGATTTCATAGCCGAGATCGCCGGTATAGGTGATGCGGTTGACCATGCAGGGCGCGCCGCCGACCGCCATTTCGCGGAAATCCATGAAGCGGAAAGCTTTCGTCGAGATGTCGACATCGACCAGGTTCTGCAAGAGGTCGCGCGATTTCGGCCCGGCGATCGACAGGCCGACGAGCGTCTGATCGAAGCGGTGGATGCGCACCGAACCATCCTTCGGCAGGTGCTTTTCGAACCAGCGCATGTGGTACTTCTGCGCGGCGGACGAACCCCAGATCATAAATCTGTCTTCGCCTGCCTTGGCGATGGTGAAGTCGCCGATCAGCTTGCCGAACTCGTTGATCATCGGCGTCAGCACGATGCGGCCGATCTTCGGCATGCGGTTGGTCATCAGCCGGTTGAGGAAATCCTCAGCCGCAGGTCCCGACACTTCGTATTTGGCGAAGTTGGCGATTTCGGTGACGCCGACGCGTTCGCGCGTGGCGCGCACTTCCTCGCCGATAGGACCGAAATCGTTTGAGCGGTGGAAGGAGACGACGTCCTTCGGCTCCTTGCCCTTCGGCGCGAACCACAGCGGGGTCTCCAGGCCCCAGCTATCGCCCATTACGGCGTTGTTGGCGAGCATCGTGTCATAGAGCGGGGTGGTTTGTGCAGGGCGCGCAGCCGGCAGCTCTTCATTGGGGAAGCGGATGGAGAAGCGGCGCGAATAGTTTTCGCGCACCTTTGCGTTGGTGTAGCGCAGGCCGGCCCACTCGCCGAAGCGGGCGACATCCATGCCCCAGACGTCGAAGCCGGGATCGCCATGCACCATCCAGTTGGACAGCGCGAGGCCGACGCCGCCGCCCTGGCTGAAGCCGGCCATGACGGCGCAGGCGCACCAGAAATTGGTCAGGCCCTGCACCGGCCCGACCAGCGGATTTCCGTCGAGCGCGAAGGTGAAGGGGCCGTTGATGATCTGCTTGATGCCGGCTTTCTCGATGCCGGGGAAATGCTTGAAGCCGATCTCCAGCGACGGCGCGATGCGGTCGAGGTCGGGCGGCAGCAGTTCATGGCCGAAATCCCACGGCGTATTGACCGGCGACCAGGGTTTGCAGGCTTTTTCATAGGTGCCGAGCAGGATGCCGTTGCGCTCTTGGCGGGTGTAGATCTCGCCCTTGAAGTCGAGCACGCCGATCATCTCGCGGCCGGTCGATTTGTTGAATTCCTCGACCTCGGGCATCGGCTCGGTGAGCAGGTACATGTGCTCCATGGCCAGCACCGGCAGTTCGACGCCGACCATGCGGCCGATCTCGCGCGCCCACAGGCCGCCGCAGTTGACGACATGCTCGGCGTGGACGGTGCCCTGTTCGGTGACGACGTTCCAGGTGCCGTCAACTTCCTGCGTCAAGTCGACGACGCGGTTGCGCAGCACGATCTCGGCGCCCAGCTTCTTGGCCGCCTTGGAGTAGGCGATCGTCGTGCCGGAGGGATCGAGATGGCCTTCGACCGGATCCCACATGGCGCCGACGAAATTGGTCTCGTCCATCAGCGGGAACATCGCCTTGGCTTCGGAGGGCGTGATCAGCTCGGTGTCCATGCCGAGATAGCGGCCCTTGGCGTGGGCCAGGCGCAGAAAATCCATGCGCTCGGGCGTATCGGCCATCATCACGCCGCCGGTCAGATGCAGCGAGCAGGACTGGCCGGAGATTTCCTCGATCTCCTTGTAGAGCTGCACCGTATAGGCCTGCAGTTTGGCGACGTTGGGATCGCCGTTCAGCGTGTGGAAGCCGCCGGCTGCGTGCCAGGACGAGCCGGAGGTGAGCTCGGAACGCTCGATCAGCATGATGTCGGTCCAGCCGGCCTTGGCCAGATGGTAGAGCACCGAGCAGCCAACGACGCCGCCGCCAATGACAACCGCTTTAACGTGAGATTTCATGAGAGATAGGTCCGTTTTTTAAGAGATTGAATCGAATGGGCGTGGCGTGAAAACAAAGCGGAGATCGGCCGCAGCGACGTTCTCGGCCAACCTGCCATCAAGCGCGGCAAGGATGGTTTCGCAGACGGAAGTGCGATGGTTCAGGACGTCATGGTTCCAGAGACGCAGGATCGAATGGCCTTGCGCGCGCATGAAATCGTCACGGCGACGGTCATAGGAGCTGCCGGCGTGTTGATGGCCGTCGATTTCCACGACAAGCCATTTTTCGCGGCAGGCGAAGTCTGCAAAAAAGGGTCCGATGGAAAACTGGCGGGTGAAGCGATAGCCGCCAAGCTTGCGCGCCTTCAATTCAAGCCATAGCAATGCTTCCGCCTGATTGCCGCCTTGCCTCAGCGTTCGCGCGCGTTGGGTGGTGCCCATCTTGCGGCGACTGCGGGTTTCATGAGCGCCTTCCCCCACTCCGTCGCCGCTTCGCGGCGCCACCTCTCCCCTCCGGAGGGAGAGGAAAAGAGGCTAACTCGCCAGCCCATACACCAGGCTCACCCGCCCATCCGACAGCTGGCCGACCTGGCGCAGTTCCAGTCCGTGCCGGGCGTGCACCTTGCCAAACAGCGCCTTGCCGTCGCCGGCGAGCAGCGGATAGACGATGAGCCGCATTTCATCCACTAGCCCCGCCTCGATCAGGCTGGCGGTGATGCTCGCGCCGCCCATGAGGTAGATGTTCTTGCCGGGCTCGCGCTTCAGCGCCGCGATGTCGTCGAGGCTGCGCAGGAAGCGCGTCGATGCCCAGGCGGCCGAAGTCATGGTGTTCGACAACACATAGTGCGGTGTCTTGGCGGCAAAGCGCGCCCATTCGAGTTCGGCCGGGTCGACCAGCCTGCCGGTCATTGGCAATGGCTGGTCCGGCTCGTTCTCAAGGATCGCGCTCCAGTAGCGCTCATAGCCGGCATACATCACGCCGCCGAGCAGGCAGGCGTCGATCTCAGGCATCAAGCCGTATTCCTCCGACCAGTTGTCGACCCAGTCGGCGAAGCCTTCGGGGCCCTCCATCTTGCCGTCGATGGAGATCTTCATTCCGGTGATCAATTTACGCATGACTTCCTCCTTCGGGCTTGCGGGATGCAAGCACGTTGCCTGGTTTCACTTCCGATGACGCGCCGCGGTGTCTGCCGAAGGCGCGTGTTTCGCCGGCCCTTGCGCCGGCATCCGGCGCAAGGGATCGATGGGGCCCGGTCGGACCGGGCGATGCGTCAGGTCAGGTCAGGCCGGCAGGCGCCGGTCGTATTCCGCCACGAGACGGCTAAAGCTGTCCCAGAACGGTTCGGGTTTCTCGGCCGCCACGCGGGCAACCAGGAGCTCGAGATGCACGTGCCAGCCTGCGGCATGCATCATCAGGCTCGAGCGGTCCGGCAGGCGGCGGTGGACCAGGGTGAGCAGAACGTCGTCGCCGCGCTGCGCCAATTCGAAGGTGACATTGCCGCTGCCGTTCCAGGTGATGGTGAGCTTGCGCGGCGGATCGCACTCGACGATCTGGTTGTGCATCCGCTGCTCGCCGCCACTGAAGCTGGCCGGCCTGTCGCCGGGCGGATCGGTCAGTTCGTCGTTGCGCCAGACCAGCTCGAAGGAAGAGCCTTCCTCCATCTCCATGTCGCCGGCCGCCAGCCATTTGCGGCGCAGATCGCTCTGCGTCAGATATTCCCAGACGCGCTCCCTGGTTCCGGGCAAAAGCCGTTCGATCCTCAAAGTGGCCGGCTGGATCAGCTGGGCGTAGCCGTCGAAGCTGTTCATCTGGTTCATCGGTCGTCTCCCTCGGATGATGTTGGCCTGGATGTGTCTGGCTTGGGTGATTCCGGCTTGGATGGTTCCGGATTTGCCGGTGCCGGCGTTGACGGCGTTGTCGACGTTTTGCGCCCCGCCTCCTCGCGCAAAAGCTGTTCGAGGACATCGAGGCGGCTGTTCCAGAAACGCGCGTATTGGCCGAGCCACTGATAGGCGGTGGCCAGCGGGCGGGCCTCGAGGCGGCAGACATGGGTGCGCCCGCGCACTTCGCGCCGGATCAGCCCGGCATGCTCCAGCGCCTTGATGTGCTTGGAGGCTGCGGCCAGCGACATGGCGAAGGGCTGCGCCAACTCACTCACCGTACGCTCGCCGCCGGCGAGGTGGTTAAGCATGTTCCGGCGCGTGGCATCGCCAAGGGCGTGAAAAACCTGGTCCATCTGGGGCGTCTCTAATTCAACCATGTAGTTGAATATAGAGATGCGATTTTAGATAGTCAACTGGTTGGTTGAATGTTTTTTGATAGGGTGACTGATCGGCGAAGCCGCGAAGGAGTGCCCAATCTCCCCCCTCGTGGGGGAGATGTCCGGCAGGACAGAGGGGGGCGCGAAGGATCGCTACGTTCGACAAGTCGTGTCGGCTAGGACCGACTTCGGCCCAAGCCGTTGCCAAACAATCGACAGGCCGGCGGGACAGTGCCCCCCTCTGGCCTGCCGGCCATCTCCCCCACAAGGGGGGAGATCAGCAGCTTCAATCTCACCCCGCCATCGCCAGCGGCACCGCGCTCTTGTTGGGGATCTGGATGTCGATCTCCAGCGTCGACATGGTCTCGCCGCGGTCCATCGAGACCTGGAGATAATCCTGGTCGATCTGCACATGCTTGGCGATCACCGCCATGATCTCCTCGCGCAGGATGGAGACGAGATCGGGCTGGCTGCGGTTGCGGCGCTCATAGGCGAGAAGCACTTGCAGCCGTTCGCGCGCTACCGGCGCGCTGGTGCGCCGCTTGAAGATGTCGAGCAGGTTCATGCCGCCCTCCTTCCCAAAAGACGATCGAGGAAGCCCTTGCGTTCGAAGGGCACGATGACCGGCAGCTGTTCGCCCTCGAGCCGCTTGGCCGCGTCGATGTAAGCCTTGGCAGCGGCGTTCAGCGGCTCCGACAGCGTCACCGGCGAACCGAGATTGGAGGCGCGCAGCACATCCTGGCTTTCGGGAATGATGCCGAGCAGCGGCACCGACAGGATTTCCAGCACATCGTCGATCGACAGCATTTCGCCCCGCGCGGCGCGTCCCGCATCGTAGCGCGTGACCAGCACATGCTTGGCGATCTGCTCGCCCTCCTCGGCCCGCAAGGTGCGGGAATCGAGCAGGCCGATGATGCGGTCGGAATCGCGCACCGACGACACTTCCGGATTGGTGACGATGACCGCCTCGTCGGCAAAGCGCATGGCGAGCTGCGCGCCGCGCTCGATGCCGGCCGGGCTGTCGCAGAAGACGTAGTCGAACACCGAGCGCAGCTTGCCGATGACCTCGGCGACGCCCTCCTCGGTCAGCGCATCCTTGTCGCGCGTCTGCGAGGCCGGCAGCAGGAACAGCGTCTCGACCCGCTTGTCGCGGATCAGCGCCTGCGACAGCTTTGCCGAGCCCTGGATGACGTTGACGAGGTCGAACACCACGCGCCGTTCGGCGCCCATGATCAAATCGAGGTTGCGCAGGCCGACATCGAAATCGACCAGCGCCACCTTCTTACCGGTCTTGGCGACCGCCGCCCCCAGGGCCGCCGTCGAGGTCGTCTTGCCGACGCCCCCCTTGCCCGAGGTGACCACCACTACCTTGCCCATCAATAAAGCCTCCGTTGTTGTTCGTTATGTCGTTGTCGGGCGAGACGCATTAGCTGAAAGGGGCGATGCGCAGCATGCCGTTGTCGAGAAATGCCTGCACAGGCTTGCCCCGGACTGACGGGTCCATCTCCTCGGCCGTGCAATACCAGCCATCCACCGACAGAAGCTCGGCCTCGTTCCTGCGGCAGAAGACGCGCGCCGCCGTGTTCCCTTGAGCGCCCGCCGAAGCGCGGCCGCGCAGCGTGCCATAGACGTGGATCGAGCCGGTGGCGACGATCTCGGATCCGGAGGCGACGGAGCCCAGCACGATGACATCGCCATGCGGGTGGAAGACCAGCTGCCCTGAACGGATCGGCGAGCGGATCATCAGCGTGCTGGCGTCGGGTGCGGCGATTTTGGCGTCTTTCGGCTGTGCCTTGGCATCGCTCGCCGGTTTCAAATCGCCCGCCTTCAAATCGCCGGCCTCTGCCTTGATGTCACCGGCCGCCTTCATGTCGCTTACCGCAGTGTCCTCCTCCGCCCTGCCCGCCTTGCGGCTCGGCTGCAGCAGCCCGTCGGTGGTCGCCTCCTTGGCGCCGACCAGCACTGGCGGCAGATGCGTGCCAAGCTCGGCGCCACCATCGAGTTCCATGGCATAGATGCGGATTCCGCGCTGGCCGAGCAGATCGACCAGCGCTTCGATGGCCACGACATCGGGCTTCAGCACGTTGAGATCGAGCACCACCGGGCGCCCGGCAAAATAGCCCGGCGAATTGCCGACCCAGCGATCGAGGCTCTCCAGCCAAACATCCAAAGGCGCCTCTGGCGTCAGCGTGAAAGCGACGAAGGAGCGGGCGCGAAAGCGAATGGACTTGGCCTCGAGGGGAGCGGCAAAGGTCACGGCGGGCGATTCCTTACTGAGAGGTAAACGCTAGCCGTGGTATGGTTAATGAAAGGTTAATGAACTGAATAACCGCATGGCAGATCGGACGCCAATTGGCGACACAGACCGCGACATTCACGAAACTAAGCGCGATTGCTAAGGAACAACGCTGGCGTTGCAAGGGCTATCTAAAGTATCACCACTGGGTGAAATCTGGGGCTTGGCGAGATGAAGTTCTTTCGTGTGGCGTTGGCGGCAATCACCGCCGCGGCAATCTACCTGCCGTCCGCGGCAAGCGGCGGCGAGATCGCTTGCGCAACCACCTACGCCGGCCGGCGAATCACCCTCGTTGTCCCCAACGCTGCCGGCGGCGGCTATGATACCTATGCCCGTGCATTTGCGCCGGCCCTTGCCAGCACGACCGAGCTCGATGTCAGGGTCGTGAATATGCCCGCGGCAGGCGGATTTGCGGCGCTAAAGCGTGTAACCAATGCGCCATCCGACGAACTGGTCCTTATGATTGAAAGCGTCTCCGACATAATTTCGCAAGGTGACATTCCGGCTGGCGTCGACAACTGGATGAATCGGCTAAATCCGATAGGACTGATTCACATCGATCCCGAAGCGTGGATCGTTCGGAACGATGTCGATTTGCAAAGCGCCAAACATCTGGTCGCGTCGGTTTCATCGCTTGAAGCCGGCATCCTGCCGATAGTGCTCACCGCGCACCTCCTCGATATCAAGGTCGACGTGGTCTCGGGCTATGAAGGCAGCGGCGCACTCATGTCCGCGCTCCTGCGTGGCGAAGGCGATATGACATCCAATTCATTGACGACAGGCTTGCGCTCGACCGCCGCAGGCGAAGCCAAAGTCGGTCTGGTTCTCACGGAGGGACCTGACCCGAACGCGCCAGGCGTGGCTTTCCTGGCGGGCGAAGGAGGGTTGGTGTGGCAGCGCAGCCAAGGCCTTTCCAAGGAGAAGCAGGAAGAACGATTGCGGTTGGCCATCGCCGTCGCGAAAGCTTCGGCGACAGCGCGGGGATTTTTTGCCCCTGCCGACATGGAGCAGAAATCGCTAGGTTGTCTTCGTGACGCCGTCTCCGCCGCGGTCAAGAGCGATGGGTTCAAGGTGGCGCTTGAAGCTCAGAAACGTCCAATCGAGCCGCGCGACGCCGACGAGACCGTCATCGTGATCAACGATATGCTCAGTGCCTTCCATGAGGCGGAAGCGTATCTGAAAAAACACCCGGAACTCGAGCGGGATGCGCGAGCAACGCGCTGATGACCGGATATTGGGCTGCCCTCGGCACTGGACTGGGCAATGTATTCTCCTGGCCGAACATACTGATCCCGGTGCTTGGCACCTTGGTTGCCATGGCTACGTCCTTTCTTCCAGGGATTGGCGGCGCCAGCCTTGCAACCCTTCTGCTGGTCGCAACCGTGCATTGGGATCCGGTATCGGTGTTGTTGCTGTTTGGCGCCCTGACCGGCGGCGCGACCTTCATGGGATCTATAACGGCTATCCTCTTCAACATACCGGGCAATGCGCCAAGCGCGGCAACCCTGCTCGACGGCCATCCGATGTCCAGGGCCGGCCTGCCTCGCACCGCGATAGCCGCCGCGGCAACGGCCTCGGCCGTCGGATCGGTTTTTGGCGTCCTCGTCCTCTTAGCGCTCATGCCGATCATTCGGCCGTTCATCCTGCAATTCGGACCGTTTGAATACGTGCTGCTCGGCGTATGGGGCCTGTCGACGATCATTGCGGTTCCAAGCACGTCCCGTCTGAAAGCGCTGGCGATGGCGCTGCTGGGACTTTTGGTCGGTCTTGTCGGAACTGATCCGACCTATGGCCAACCACGCTGGACGTTTGGGAGCATCGCTCTCTTCGACGGCGTCGACATGGTCGCGCTGCTGCTTGGCTTTTTCACCGTTTCTGAAATCATCTCGTGGCGAAAAAGATTGCAGCTTGAAAAAGCGGCTGGCCTGGAAAACGCGAACGACTCGACCTGGACCGGTATGCTTGCTGTCTTTCGTCATTGGGGACTAACAATGCGATCGTCGGCCATCGGCGTGTTGGTCGGCATCATTCCAGGTGTTGGAGGAACGGTCGCCAGCTTCGTTGCCTACGGGCAGGCGATCCAGACAACCCCCAAGGACCAGCGCTCAAGGTTCGGATCTGGTGACATCAGGGGCATCATTGCGCCGGAAGCGGCCGTCGATTCGAAGGACGGAGGCTCGCTTCTGCCGACCGTTGCCTTCGGCCTTCCCGGCAGCGAGGGCGGCTTGATCCTGCTGACAGTCCTGACGGTACACGGCATCGTTCCGGGCATACCGATGCTGACGACCGGCTTGCCCCTGACGTTCACGTTGATTACCGCGCTGCTGCTGTCGAACCTGCTGACGTCCGCAGTGGGATTGGCGTTGACACCATATTTTGCGCGCCTGACTGCTCTCAGGATCGACCGCATCGCGCTCCCGATCATTGTCGTCAGCTTCGTGACGATCGTGCAGCTAAACGGGCTGCTGATCGATCTGTACGTAGCCGTCGCTTTCGGGCTGGCCGGCTACATGCTGAAGCGCCTCGACTGGCCGCAAATTCCTTTTGTCATATCATTCGTCCTGGGCGGCTTCATCGAGCGAAACCTGGCGCTCAGTGTGGAGTTGGCCCGTGTCGGCAGGCTGAACCCTCTACAACGGCCGGCGTCGTTGACGATCATGGTCATAATCGCGCTTTCCCTCGCATGGATCGTGCGCGGTGGTGTTTTGCCGCCGCGACGTGTCAAGCCAAAGCGTGCCGATGCCGCAGTCGCATGGCTGTTGACCGGTGGATGCGCTGTGCTGGCAGCGATATCGCTCCAAGGGCAGCCAGGCTATTCGATCTTCGCGCAGGCCGTGGCCTGGTGTTGTCTGTTTGCGATGCTCGCGGTCGCCCTTGTGCAAACGATCTCGCTTGTTGGCCACGAGAAACAGGGAGGCGAAAGGACCCATACGATCCCGGAAAGCCATCGTGTGCCGTTGATGATGATGCTCGTGTTGCCGGTCGCTGTCTGGCTGGCGGGCCTCCCGGCGGCGCTGTCCCTGTTTACCCTGGTATGGATTGCAGCCGGTCAGAAGCTGACCTTGAAGTCGGCGACACTGGCATCTTGCACCTCGGTTGCGGTCGCAGTGGCGACCTGGTTTTATTTCGATCGGATAGCCGCTATCGACCTTCCCGCTTCTGCGATGTCGCACTTATTCTAGTGGTCGGGCTACATCCTGACGGCGACGATTTCGTATCTAGGAATTGTCTGAACGCTGTCGGCAGCGGCAAGCGGGGAAACGCTTTTCCCGGTATGATGCTGCTCCGAGCCGACAATCGTCAGGTTGGATTGCTTCAGCATATCCGCAAGGTCTGAATATGTAGTGCGATCTTCATGTAGCGGTTCATCCCAGAGCGCTTCGACGGCCGTCTTCAGCTCCGCCACGGCAGCGGCAGGAAAATGCGCCGCGACGGCGGCCTTCTCGATGGTCGAAAGCCTTCGGCCGATTTCAGCACTGCTGCGAGGCCCCCTCGGCTGGTCTTTTTCCGATAGCAACCTCTGGGAGAGAAGCAGGCGTCCGCCAGGCTTGAGATTACGTGCCCAACTGTCGACCACCTGCTGGCGTGCGCTGCGGTCGAAGAAATTAAGAACGCTATGCGCGACAACTGCCTGCACCGGCGCACAGTCGCAACCGCGAATGTCGGCGCGGTGGGTCTCGAGCGCAAAACCGGCGGAGCGGGCAAACAGCCTGTTCTGTTCGACCGTCGTTTCACAGCGATCGATCAGCACAAATTCGGGCTCGATGCCGACCGGCCTCGTTTGGCCCAGAACCATTGCCGCCAGGCCGGTGTCGGCCGCGCCCGACAGGAGAATCCGACAGCGTCCCTCCTGGGCCACGGCAGCCAATTCACGTCCAAAGAACCCCCCGCCGGCCGGCTTGGCACCTTTCGATTCCAGCAGGCGGATCATGCTCCACGTGCGATGGTAGGGCATACACCCATGGCTCGGGTCACACAGCACCTCAGCCCAATCAAACGAAAAACGGGCAAGTTGCGTGAGTGGTTCGTCGGTGTGGATCGAGATCCGTTGCCCTGCCGGTGGGCTTTCTCGCGGGCCGTTCATTGCGAATGCATCTTCCTTCGCCGGGCCATTCTTGTTCTCCAAAGCCATCTCACCGGCCATATCCAGCGGCCCGACTGAATGAATTGGTAAGATCCGGCTGAAGGCAGGAAGTCGATTCTCCCGGTGCCGGAACTGTCGATTGCCTCGAATGCAACTTTCAACGCCGCGATAATGTGGCCACGTCGTTCCTCACGGGCGGCTGCGCCACCTTTGAACTTCGGAAAAGTCGGATTGGGGTTGACCTCGAATATCACCAATGCGCCGTCTCGCAACGTGTAGTCCACGCGGCCGAACTGGATATGGCCCGTATTGCAGGCGCGAAGCAGGTCCTCAGCGTGCGGATTGTCCTTTACGAAGGCGAGTTCCTCGCGCACGAAATCCGGGTCGGTGCTGCTTGCCGATGACTTAACGTTCCAGTCGACGGACCTAAGTATGTGCTGGGACACAATCGCGTCCCCAATGCGGAATGCGCCATACTTTCGATAGTAGCCGTTCGAATCGCGATCGGCTTCGAAGGAGACGGCGATGCGCCGCTTCATCGGCTTGGCGTTGCCCTGGAGCACGGCGATCGCCTCTTCAAGTTGGCGTGGGTTTTCCAGAAGCTTGGTTTCCGGCCCCCAAAAGCCATCTTCCATCCGGATAAAAACAGGGTAGCGGGTTGGTCGCTCATCCTGCTCCAGACGCGATACTTCGACCGGGTTGTTTCCTCTAATACGAAGCCGGCGGAGCAGGGCGAACCGCTCCAGGACAGTCGCGGGATGGTTTAGAATTCGAGCATCAGGGTCGGCGCGCTTTGCGGCTTCGGCAATATCCGCCGCCGCCATCATTTCCATGCCATTCAGATACTCAAAATCAGTAAAAACCAAGGTACCCGCGGGAAAGTTTAGTCGGCGGAAGACTGACTGATAGGTTTCCATGCGCAAAAGCGGCAACAAGTGCCCTGCCGACGAAATCAGCCGCCGCATCGGCGTCTGATTCAACTCGTGCACCAACACTGTGATCATCGTTGCTCGCCACCCCGTCTCGACGTCGTATAGAGAAAGTGGCGAGAGTGTCTACAGGCACGCTGGTGCCGCGAAGTGGTTGGCACTTCGTATCGCGGCATCTGGGCTGCTTCGCCGGCGTCGGCACCGTCCGCTTACGGATGTTGCTATGGCCAGCACGGATCAATTTGGGCGCAAAGCTGTCGGAAATGACGGCCTCTGTCGCGACTGCCAAAGTGATAAGTGTCAACAAGACACTCTGAAAGATCGTCCTGGCCCTCCGATCAGGACGTCGCCCGCCTCTTTCCCTCAATCCCCCCGCGCAGCCTGCTCAACTGCGGCGCGGTCCGTGCCCAGTCTGTCGATCAGCTCCTGTGCCTCGTCGCCCGATATGCCGGTTCGCACGGCGAGTTCCTCGACGGTCAGGACGTCGGTGCTGGCGATCTCGCGCGGCAGGGCGTCGTCGGCGGTCAGCGGCAGGGCCGCCTCGCGGTCGATTTCGGCCTCGGCCCGGTGCCAGTGGTGCTCGGGGTCGCCAGTGCCTTCGCGCTCCCAGATCTGGTAGGCGCGCTGCTGTATCTTATGATGGCGGTCGTCTTCCATGGTGGTTCCTCCCCTGGGCTTCGAGGACGATCCGAACGACCCCAGAAATCGCGCGGTCGCAATCGTTCGCGGCGCCCCTCGCGCTGGCTACTCGCATTGCCGTCTCGGCCCGCCGGAATATGGCTGGTAGCTGTTGTCTTCCGGACGGTAGGAGCGATAGCGGCTGAAGCAGGAGGCGACATGTTCCGGTTCGCCGCCGGCAGCCGCGTAGGCGCCCGCGCCCTCGACATAGCTTGCCTCTCGCGGCGCGACGCGGTCGGCGGCGAGATAGGGCGATACGCAGGTGCGCTGCTGTCCGCTATAGGACATGTAGCTGTTGTCCTCGGGATCGTAGGAGCGGTAGCGGCTGGCGCACCAGGCGAGATGCGGCGGCGGCAGTTCGGTCCGCGCGATGGCGCCGGTGACGGTGGGATCGGGCTGCTGCCTGGCCGGGTCCTGGGCTGGCTCCCTGGCGGCGATGTCGGCAGGCGCGGACTGCTCGGGCGGCACACGTTCGAAGTCCTGCGCCGTCTTGTCCACCGGCCGCGCTTTCCGGGTCCACAGTTCCGCCACGCTGACGGTCGGCCTTGCCTCCCGCGCTGGCTTGGCGGCAAGCAGCCAGGCTGCGAAAACCAGCCCGCTGCCGAACACCGCAAGGGTCAGCACGAAGCCGCCGACCAGTCCCAAAATCGCTTTCACTCGACACTCCTTGTGTCCCTGCCAATAAAATGCGGGACATCACGGCTTGTTCCAGAAAAGCAGGCGCGAGGGACCTAAGTCTGACCGACCGACAACCGGCAGCTCACATCCGCCGAGGACCGGGCGCGATTTTTTCGTCGGTGGAAATCAAGGAAGCGCGAGCAGCTGTTGGGTCAGATCACGTCCGAGCCGCTATTCCGCCGCCTCGGCATAATCCACCGGCACATAGTTGAGGATAGGCCCCAGCCAGCGCTCGACCTCGGCCAAGGGCATCTCCTTACGCCGCGCATAATCCTCGACCTGGTCGCGTTCGACCTTGGCGACGCCGAAATAATAGCTTTCGGGGTGCGCGAGATAGAGGCCGGACACCGATGAGCCCGGCCACATCGCGTAGCTTTCGGTGAGGCTGACGCCGGCATTGCCTTCGCCGTCGAGCAGCCGGAACAATGTCGCCTTCTCGGTGTGGTCGGGCTGCGCGGGGTAGCCGGGCGCCGGGCGGATGCCGCGATAGGGCTCGCCGACCAGTTCGTCGGGCGCCAGCTTCTCATCAGCGGCATAGCCCCAGAATTCCTTGCGCACTTTCTCATGCATGCGCTCGGCAAAGGCTTCGGCGAAACGGTCGGCCAGCGCCTTGACCATGATCGAGGAGTAATCGTCGTTGGCGCGCTCGAAACGCTCTGATATCGCCACCTCCTCGATCCCTGCGGTGACGATGAAGCCGCCGATGTAATCGGGCTTGCCGATGTCGGCGGGTGCGACGAAATCCGACAGCGCGACATTGGCCTTGCCGTCGCGCTTGGGCAGTTGCTGGCGCAGCGTGAAGAAGGTTGCCAGTTCCTGCGAGCGTGCCTCATCCGTGAACAACCTGATGTCGTCGCCGACGGTGTTCGCCGGCCAGAAGCCGATGACGGCGCGCGGCGCGAACCATTTTTCCGCGATGATCTTTTTCAGCATCGCCTGCGCATCCTCGAACAGCTGGCGCGCCGCCGGTCCCTGCTTCTCGTCATCGAGGATCTTGGGATAGCGCCCCTTCAGCTCCCAAGTCTGGAAGAACGGCGTCCAGTCGATGTAGCGCGCGAGCTCCGTCAGGTCCCAGTTGCCGAAAACCTTGACGCCGGTGAAGGACGGCTTCGGCGGCTCATAGGCGGACCAGTCGACCTTGTGCGCATTGGCCCTGGCCTTGGCCAGCGGCAGCCGCTGCTTGTCGGCCTCGGAGCGGGCATGCGCGTCGGCGACCTTTTTGTACTCGGCCCGCACGGTATCGACGTAGCCGCCCTTGGTCTCGTTCGACAGCAAGGACGAGACGACGCCGACCGCCCGGCTGGCGTCATTGACATAGACCGTCTGTCCCTTGGAATAGCGCGGGTGGATCTTCACCGCCGTGTGCACGCGGCTGGTGGTCGCGCCGCCGATCAGCAGCGGAATGTCGAAGCCTTCACGCTCCATCTCGGCGGCCATGTGCACCATCTCGTCCAGCGACGGGGTGATCAGGCCGGACAGGCCGATGATGTCGACATTTTGCTCACGCGCCGTCTGCAGGATCTTTGCCGCCGGCACCATGACGCCGAGATCGATGATCTCGTAATTGTTGCAGGCCAGAACGACGCCGACGATGTTCTTGCCGATGTCGTGGACATCGCCCTTTACAGTCGCCATCAGGATTTTGCCGGCCGTCTGGCGCTCGCCATTGTCGATGCCATTGGCGGCGTTGGCCAGTTTTTCGGCCTCCATGTGCGGCAGCAATCCGGCCACCGCCTGCTTCATCACGCGCGCCGACTTCACCACTTGCGGCAGAAACATCTTTCCAGCGCCGAACAGATCGCCGACGACATTCATGCCGGCCATCAGCGGGCCTTCGATGACATGCAGAGGCCGCTCGGCCGCAAGGCGCGCCTCTTCGGTGTCGGCGTCGATGAATTCGGTGATGCCGTTGACCAGCGCATGCGAAATCCGCCGCTCGACCGTCCAGTCGCGCCAGGCGAGATCGCGCTCCCTGGCTTCCTTGCCGGCGGTGCCCTTGAAGCGCTCGGCGATCTCCAGCATGCGTTCGGTGGCGGTGCCGCCGGCCCTGGGCGCGCGGTTGAGCACGACGTCCTCGCAAGCCTCGCGCAGTCCCGGTTCGATCGTGTCGTAGACGGCAAGCTGGCCGGCATTGACGATGCCCATATCCATGCCGCGCTGGATGGCATGATAGAGAAACACGGCGTGCATCGCCTCGCGCACCGGCTCGTTGCCGCGAAACGAGAAGGACAGGTTCGAGACGCCGCCCGAGATATGGACATGCGGCAGCGTGCCGGTGATCTCGCCGGCGGCCTCGATGAAGTCGACGCCGTAATTGTCGTGCTCCTCGATGCCGGTGGCGACCGCGAAGACATTGGGGTCGAAGACGATGTCCTCGGGCGGGAAACCGGCCTGTTCGGTGAGCAGCTTGTAGGCGCGGGTGCAGATCTCGACCTTGCGCGCCTTGGTGTCGGCCTGACCGGCCTCGTCGAAGGCCATGACGACCACGGCCGCGCCATAGGCGCGCACCAGCTTCGCGTGATGCAGAAAGGCTTCCTCGCCTTCCTTCATCGAGATGGAGTTGACCAGCGGCTTGCCCTGAACGCATTTCAGCCCGGCCTCGATGATCTCCCATTTCGAGGAGTCGACCATCACCGGAACACGGGCGATATCAGGCTCGGCGGCGATCAGGTTGAGATACTCGACCATCGCCTTTTTCGAATCGATCAGGCCTTCATCCATGTTGATGTCGATGATCTGTGCGCCATTGGCGACCTGGTCGCGCGCCACGTCGAGCGCCGGGACATAGTCGCCCGCCGTGATCAGCTTTCGGAACCTGGCCGAGCCGGTGACGTTGGTGCGTTCGCCGACATTGACGAAGGGAATCTCGTCGGTCAGCGTGAATGGCTCCAGCCCCGACAGGCGCATCTTGCGCTCGATCTCGGGGATGGCGCGCGGCGGATACTTCTTGACAGCCTCGGCGATGGCGCGGATGTGGTCCGGCGTCGAGCCACAGCAGCCGCCGACGACGTTGACGAGCCCTTCCCGCGCAAAATCCTCGATCTGCGCGGCCATGAAGTCCGGGCTCTCGTCATAGCGGCCGAATTCATTGGGCAGGCCGGCATTCGGATAGGCGCAGACGAAGGTGTCGGCGGCGCCTGAAATTTCGGCCAGATGCGCGCGCATCGCATTGGCGCCGAGCGCGCAGTTGAGGCCGATGGTGAAGGGGCTCGCATGGCGCACCGAATGCCAGAAGGCGGTCGGCGTCTGGCCCGACAGCGTGCGGCCGGAGAGATCGGTGATGGTGCCCGAAATCATCACCGGCAGGCGCACGCCCTTTTCGAGGAAAATCTCGTTGCAGGCAAAGATCGCCGCCTTGGCGTTCAGCGTGTCGAAGATGGTCTCGATGAGAATGATGTCGGCGCCACCGTCGACCAGGCCGCGCAGCTGCTCGCCATAGGCCAGGCGCAATTCATCGAAGGTCACCGCGCGGTAGCCGGGATTGTTGACGTCGGGGGACATCGAGGCGGTGCGGTTGGTCGGCCCGAGCGCGCCGGCGACGAAGCGCCGCTTGCCGTCTTCCTGCTGTGCCCTCGCCGCTGTCCGACGCACCAGTCGCGCGCCGTCCCGGTTCAGCGCGTAGACGGCATCCTCCATGCCGTAATCGGCCTGGGCGATCGAGGTCGAGGAGAAGGTGTTGGTCTCGAGGATATCAGCGCCAGCGATGGCGTATTGATAATGGATCTCCTCGATCGCCTTCGGCTGCGTCAGGATCAAGAGGTCATTGTTGCCTTGCTGGTGGCAGGCGCAGCCGGCGAAAGCCTCGCCGCGAAAATGCTCCTCGTCGAAACCGAGGCCCTGGATCTGCGTGCCCATGGCGCCGTCGAGGATGAGGATGCGCTCGCGTGCCGCCGCGGTGAGCACCGCAAGCACTTCCGAACCGTCGGGCTTGGCCGCGACGGGGCCGAACATTGCGTCCAGCGATGCAGAATTCTGCGACATTTTTTATCCTTGAGGCGACAACCATCACATAAGGATATCTTTATGTCAACATACGGAATGCAGGCGAACGCGTCATGGCGAGAGTTTGGTGCGATGGTCATCCCGATCGACAATGTGACGGCGGCGGTCATCGTCGCCGCTGCGCCCTGCCTACACCACGACGTCCTGATACAGCCTCACCTCGCCGTCCTGGCCGCGGATGCGCCAGTCCTGCCCGTCCCGGCCCTCGACATGGCATGGCCCGAGCGGCACCTTGCCACCGCCTTCCGGCAGGTCCAGCACATAGACCGGATTGCAGATGCCCGACAGGCGGGCGCGCAGCGCGCCGGCCAGCGCCTGTCCCTGCGCAATCGTGGTGCGCCTGTGCGCCATGCCGCGCGCGAGGTCGCCATGGTGCAGGTAATAGGGTTTGACGCCGAGCCGGTACATCAGTTCGCGGCAGAGTTCCTCCAGCACCTCGACCGTGTCGTTGACGCCCTTGAGCAGGACACTCTGGTTGAGCAGCACGAAGCCTGCCTGGCGCATGACGCGGCAGGCCAATTCGGTGGCCGGCGTGATCTCCCGCGCATGGTTGAAATGGGTGACGATTGTGACCATCAGCCGGCCCTGCAACGCGCCAACCAGCCCCGGCGTGATGCGCGCGGGCAGTACGACAGGCACGCGCGTGTGGATACGCAGCAGCCTGACATGCGCGATCGCCTCGATGCGGGCGCGGATTTCAGCCAGCGCCTTGTCGGGCAGCGAAAGCGGATCGCCGCCCGTCAGGATCACTTCGCGGATTTCGGTATGGCCTTCGATATAGGCAAAAGCCTCTTCGAGCGCTTCTCGCGTATAGCCGCGGCCGATCGAGGTCAGGGATTCCTTGCGGAAGCAGAAACGGCAATAGACCGCGCATTGGTAGGTCGCAAACAACAGCACCCGGTCGGCGTGGCGGTGCGTCAGTCGCGGCACCGGACTGAAGGCATGGTCGGCGATCGGATCGTCGAGCTCGCCTTCCGTTTCCGTCAGCTCATCCGGCGATGGAATGACCTGGGCGCGGATCGGATCGGCGGGATCGTTCCAGTCGATCAGGTCGAGATAGGTTTTGGGGGCACGCACCTTGTGGCGTACGGCCGCCTCCTGCGCCGCCGCGCGCTCGGCGGGTGACAGCGGCAGGGAGGCGAGATCGCGGACGTGGCGCACGCCCGCGCGGATGTCGTTTTGCCAGGCGGTGTCGGCATCGCGTCCTTCGTCGGCGATGGCCGCGTCATCGAAAGTTGGGTCTGGGGTCATTGGGGCCTCGGGGCAATTCTGGCGGTGCTATCGGCCGGATGGACGGTTCGGTCAACAGCAGTGGCTCGGCGCGGATTGTCGCTGCGCTGCGGTCCTTCACATTCCCCGACTATCGCCGTAATCGACCAGCGCAGCAATTTCAGGCAATCTGACCGATAAGGCGCTCCAAGGGGAGATGGGCGCCGCCTAGGGAGGACTGCCATGAGCAAAATGCCGCGCTATGAGGATGCCGTTCAGCGCTTTCGCATCGAAGATGAGATCGCGCGGTTGTATGGCAACCCTGGAACCGGCATCAATGCCTATGTCGAATGCTGCGGCCGCTACACCGGAGAAGACCGGCTGGCGCTGCGCGCGATCTCGGCCGGCGGCGAGCTTCGCGAATTCAGCTTCGACGATCTCGCCGACATGTCGGGGCGCGCCGCCAATGTGCTCAAGGCCGCCGGCGTCGGTGCCGGCGATGTCGTCGCCGGGATGCTGCTGCGCGTCCCCGAACTGGTGGCGCTGATCCTCGGGACATGGCGCATCGGCGCGGTCTACCAGCCGCTGTTCACCGCCTTCGGTCCGAAAGCCATCGAGCACCGCCTCGGCTATAGCGGCGCGAGGATCGTGGTGACCAACCCGGCCAATCGCGGCAAGCTCGACGAGGTCGAGACATCAGCGCAAATCGCCACCATCCTTGGCAATGGCGATGTGCTACCTGCAGGCGACATCGATTTCCGCGCCGCGCTTGGCACCGCCTCGCCCGACTGCCAGCCGGTGATGCGCAAGGGCGACGATTTGTTCATGATGATGTCGACGTCGGGAACGACCGGCCTGCCCAAGGGCGTCCCGGTGCCGCTCCGCGCCCTGCTCGCCTTCGGCGCCTATATGCGTGACGCGATCGGCTTGCTGCCCGACGACATCTTCTGGAACATCGCCGACCCCGGCTGGGCCTACGGCCTCTATTACGCCATCACCGGCCCGTTGCAGCTCGGCATCGCCACGACCTTCCATGAAGGCGCCTTCAACGCCAAGAGCACTTACGACATCATCGAGCGGCTCGGCGTCACCAGCCTTGCCGGCTCGCCGACCGCCTATCGCCTGCTGATGGCGGAAGGCGCGGAAGCTGCGGCCCGTGTCAAAGGCAGACTGCGCGTGGTGAGCAGCGCCGGCGAGCCGCTCAACCCGGAAGTCATCCGCTGGTTCGACGCAAATCTCGCCGCGCCCATTCACGACCATTACGGCCAGACCGAGAACGGCATGATGGTCAACAACCATCATGGGCTCTCGCATGTCGTGCGCGCGGGCTCGGCCGGCTTCGCAATGCCCGGATATCGCATGGTGGTATTGGACGAGGCCGGCAACGAGCTCGGCCCCAACCAGCCCGGCATCCTCGCCGTCGACATCGCGAAGTCGCCGCTGCGCTGGTTCGACGGCTATCACCAAGCCGAGACGCCGGCGATCACGGGCGGCTACTACCGCACGGGCGATACGGTGGAGTACGAGGCGGACGGTTCGGTCTCCTTCATCGGCCGGGCCGACGATGTCATCACTTCGGCCGGCTATCGCATCGGCCCGTTCGACGTCGAAAGCGCGCTGATCGAGCATCCGGCGGTCACCGAGGCGGCTGTCGTCGGCGTGCCCGATCCGCAGCGCACCGAGATCGTCAAGGCCTTCGTCGTGCTGGCGCCGGCCTACAAGGGCAATTCGGAGCTCGCCGAAGAGCTTGCCCAGCACGTCAAGAAACGGCTGTCGGCGCACGCCTACCCGCGCGAGGTCGAGTTCATCACCGAACTGCCGAAGACCCCGAGCGGCAAGATCCAGCGCTTCCTGCTGAGGAAGGCGGAGGTGGAGAAGCGCAAGGCGTGATTAGGCGCCAATCTCCCCCCTCGAGGGGGAGATGTCGCCGAAGGCGACAGAGGGGGTCGTTGTGCGTGAAGCGCTAACGTCGTCTCGCGCTGCAAAAGGAGTCAGCGCTTCACGCGCGGCGACCCCCCTCTGGCCTGCCGGCCATCTCCCCCTCAAGGGGGCAGCTCCAACGCCGTCTTTTTTCAGCCCAATGTTGTCATGTATCCTTGGAATCGAACGTAGAGCAGGGTTTATATCATGCGGTGGGTCTGGACGTTTCTGTTTGCGCTGGTGAGCAGCGTGGCTTTCGCGGCCTCGCCGGAGGACGACTATGTCGCCGCGCGTGACAAGGCGATGGCTGATATCGCGGCGCTGAACAGCGCGAACGCGGCAATCGAGACCATCGACGCTGAGAACGAGAAGGCCTTGGCCGATCTCCAGCATCGTCTTGCCGGCATCGTCGGCCCGCTGGCGGTCAAGGACTTTCCGCCAACCGGCACAATCAATATCGAAAGCCTCAGCGACTCCGATATCGGCTATGGCATGCTCGATGGGCTGCGATACACCAAGGACGACGACGGGCCTAGCCTGGTGGCAACGACGCGAGGGCTGCTGGAGCGCTGGCTCCAGTCCAGAACCGCCGAGACCGACGAGAGTTTCAAACTGCCCGTCGGCATCGATGAGGCGCTTAAGCTCGATGCCTTCTACACCCAGGCGATCAACAGCGACGCCGCCTTCGAGGGAACGCTCGACTTTCCATTGAAGAAGCCCGAGGGCGCCGACATCGCCTTCGCACGGCTCGGCGGCTGGACGCAGGACGTCGGGCCGATCTACGAGCAGGAAGTCGTCATTACGCTCGTCAAAGGCAACAGCGTGAGAATTATCGCAGCGCCGGCAGCCCCAGCCGTTCCGAAGATCGCCGCCTGCGACGCCGTGTGGGCTGCTGCGGACGCCGCCGCGCAGAAATTCCAGGAGGCCTACCAGGCATCGGACCTGAAGGACGAAAAAGCGTTCGATTCCTCCAACGCCGCCTGGGACAAGGGCGACAGCGACTACCGGGCCTGCATGGCGCAGCGCCTGCCGACTGACCCGGCTTTCCCGGCGCTGCTCGCCCAGGCGCAGGCGCTGGCCGGTCAAATGGCTGGGAAGTAAGCCTCCCGCAAGGGCCCGCGCGGCAAGATCAGGCGGCTTGTTGCAATCTGAGGCGAATATGACTTCGCCGCTGGGTTGCAGAACGCTGCAACCTGGCGTCCTACTTTCGGACACTCATTCAGATTTCGGCTGGACCCTGGCAGCCAAAAGCTTACCGTTTGTTCTCGGATTCGTCTCGAAGCTCAAACTTAAGCTTTAGCTACTATGGTCGACCGAAGGACTACTGTCCTGGAAAGGTCTTCGGATCGAGTTGGCAGGTGCAATGCTCAATTCCGGCCGGTTGAAACGGGCCGTTTTTTCTTCCGCCAACTTGCCGGCGGCGATTGCCTTTGTCGTGCTTCTCGTCTGCGCCCTGGTTGCCGACCAGAGGAACAGAGAGGTCTCCGATCAGCTGGCGCGCGCCGACGTCCTGGCCAAGGTCAACATCATACGCGCCAAGCTCGAAGGCAACATAGGCGGCAATCTCCAGCTGGTTCAGGGTCTCGTTTCGACAATCGTTACCGAGCCCTATATGGGCCAGCAAAGATTTGCGGCACTCGCCCGTAATCTGTTCGAGCAAAAATCGCAGTTGCGCGATATTGCCGGCGCCCCCGACCTCGTCATCGCGCTGATGTATCCGCTGGAAGGCAATGAAAAAGCCATCGGGCTGGACTACCGCAAGAGCGATACGCAACGCATGGCCGCGCTTCGCGCCCGTGACCAGCGCGCGCTGGTGCTCGCCGGGCCGGTCAAACTGGCGCAAGGCGGACGTGGCTTCATCGGCCGTATCCCGGTCTTCGTGCCGACGGCGGGTGGCGGCGACCGTTTCTGGGGTATCGTCTCGGCCGTGATCGATGTCGATCGGCTCTACGCTGCCAGCGGACTGACCGACCCTGATCTGGATATCGATGTGGCGCTTATCGGCAAGGATGCGCTCGGCGGCGGCGGGGAACTGTTCTTCGGCGGCGATAATGTCGTGTCCGGCAATCCGGTGATGGCAGAGGTGCAATTGCCTTCAGGCTCCTGGCAAATTTCAGCCATACCGAAGGGCGGCTGGCCGACCGCTCCGAAAAATGAGTGGCTGTTGCGTCTGCTCATGGCGCTTGCCGGCGCGCTGGTGGTGCTGCCGATCCTCGTGGCAGGACGTCTTTTCGGTGAGCGGCAGAAAAGTGACGCCGAGTTGAGGCGCCTGTCCCGGCGGCTGGAGCTGGCGTTGGAAGCCTCTGCTATAGGCGTGTGGGAGCACGATACCGTCAGCAACGAACTCGTATGGGACGACCGCATCAACGAAATCTATGGCAAACCCGGCGGCGGCAAGACCCGTAGCTATGACGACTGGGCGCTGGCGATCCATCCCCAAGACTTCGAACGGGCTAAAGCAGATTTCGATTCGGCTGTTGCAACACAAGGCCCCTACTCTTCGCAGTATCGGCTCCTGCGGCCGGACGGCACCATTCGCCATGTGCGCACCCGCGCCAGTTTCTTCCGGGACATCGACGGCACGCCAAAAATGATCGGCGCCGAATGGGATGTGACAGGCGACGTGCTGCTCAACGAGAATCTCGTGCGTGAACGTCGCCTTTCAGAATCGAAAAATGCCGAACTGAACCTGGCCAAAGCCCGCATCGAGCATGTCGCGATGCATGATTCGCTGACCGGTCTGCCCAACCGTCGGTATCTGGACGAGATGCTTGCCGAAAACCGCGAAGCCGACGGCCGTGCGGCGTTGCTGCATCTCGACCTTGACCGGTTCAAGCAGATCAACGACACGCTCGGCCATGCAGCGGGCGATGCATTGCTGGTGCATGCTTCGAAAGTCATCAAGGCCAGCGTCGGCAGTGCCGATTTCGTTGCGCGCATCGGCGGCGACGAGTTTGTCGTGCTGAGCCATGGACGCGACGACAAGGAACTCGCCGCGCTGGCCGACCACATTATCGATGCGATGCGCCAGCCGGTCGACTATCTGGGTCACCAGTGCCGGTTCGGCGTCAGCATCGGCATTGCGGCCAATAGCGGCGTCGATGCAAGGCAGTTGCTTGTCAATGCCGATCTGGCGCTGTACCGGGCGAAAGGCCGCGGCCGCAACCGCTACGAGTTTTTCAACGAAGAGCTGCAGAGCGAGATCGTGCGGACCAAGCAGACCGCCGACGAGATTCTGGGCGGGCTCGAGCGGAACGAATTCATCGTCTACTATCAGCCGCAGTTCGACGCCAAGACGCTGGAGATCGTCGGCGTCGAGGCGCTGTCGCGTTGGGATCATCCGCAACGCGGCATGCTGACCCCCGACGCCTACATCAAGGTGGCTGAAGAACTTAATGTCGTGGCGCTTATCGACCGCACCGTCCTGGAGCAGGCGCTCGATAATTTTGAGCGTTGGTCGCGCAGCCACCTCAACATCCCGCGCGTCTCGGTCAACGTTTCCGCACGGCGCCTGGAAGACAGGGACCTGATCAAGGGTTTGCGCAAGCTTCCGATCAAGGAAGGGACCGTGTCGTTCGAACTGGTGGAGTCGATTTTCCTCGACGAAAACGACGAGCTGGTCAGCTGGAACATCGAACACATCAAGGGGCTCGGCATCGACGTCGAGATCGACGATTTCGGCACCGGGCATGCCTCGATCGTCTCGCTGTTGAAGTTGCGGCCCCGTCGCCTCAAGATCGACCGCCAGCTGGTCACCCCCATCACCAGCTCAACCGCACAGCGGCAGCTTGTGTCGTCCATCATCGACATCGGCAAGTCGCTCGGGATCGAAGTGATCGCCGAGGGCGTCGAGACGATGGAGCACGCGCGCATCCTGAAAGAGCTTGGCTGCGACATCCTGCAAGGCTTCCTGTTCGGCTACCCGATGGATGCCAAAGCCTTCAAGGCCTTCGCGCAGTCGCGCAAATGGCTGGCGGCGAGCTGACAAATCCTGGCTTTGCTGGACGCAAATGCGGACGCAGGACCTGCGTCAGGTCCGCAGCCCCGGCGCCTCGTGCCCGGTCCTCTCCACATATTCGGTATAGCCGCCGCCATAGGTGTGGATGCCTTCTGGCGTCAGTTCCAGCACGCGGTTGGAGAGTGCGGCCAGGAAATGGCGGTCGTGCGAGACGAACAGCATGGTGCCTTCGTATTGCGACAGCGCCGTGATCAGCATCTCCTTGGTCGCGATGTCGAGGTGGTTGGTCGGCTCGTCGAGCACCAGAAGATTGGGCGGATCGAACAGCATCAGCGCCATCACCAGGCGCGCCTTTTCGCCGCCTGACAGAACCCGGCATTTCTTCTCGATCTCGTCGCCGGAAAAGCCGAAGCAGCCGGCGAGTGCCCTGAGCGGCGCCTGGCCGGCTTGCGGAAACGCGTCCTCCAGCGTCTGGAACACGGTGCGTTCGCCCTCCAACACCTCCATGGCGTGCTGGGCGAAATAGCCCATTTTCACACTCGGCCCCCGAGCAACTGTGCCGGCATCCGGGTCAGACGCGCCGGCCACCAGCTTCAGCAGTGTCGACTTGCCGGCGCCGTTGACGCCCATGATGCACCAGCGCTCGCGGCGGCGGACCTGGAAGTCCAGCCCCTCATAGATCGAGCGGCTGCCATAGCCCTTGTGGACGTTCTTCAGCGTCACGACATCCTCGCCGCAGCGCGGCGCCGGCTGAAAATCGAAATTCACGATCTGACGGCGCTTGGGCGGCTCGACACGATCGATCTTGTCGAGCTTCTTCACCCGGCTCTGCACCTGGGCGGCGTGTGACGCCCGCGCCTTGAAGCGCTCGATGAAAGCGATCTCCTTGGCCAGCATGGCCTGCTGGCGCTCGAACTGCGCCTGCTGCTGCTTGTCGGCGATCGCCCGCTGCTGCTGGTAGAATTCGTAATTGCCGGAATAGGCGGTGAGCGAACCGGCGTCGATCTCGACCACCTTGTTGACGATGCGGTTCATGAACTCGCGGTCGTGCGAGGTCATCAGCAGCGCGCCCTCATAACCTTTCAGGAACTGCTCCAGCCAGATCAGGCTTTCGAGATCGAGATGGTTGGACGGTTCGTCGAGCAGCATGACATCGGGCCGCATCAACAGGATGCGGGCCAGCGCCACGCGCATCTTCCAGCCGCCGGACAGTTTGCCGACATCGCCGTCCATCATTTCCTGGCTGAAGCCCAGGCCGTCCAGCACTTCGCGGGCGCGGCCATCGAGCGCATAGCCGTCGAGTTCCTCGAAACGGTGCTGCGCCTCGCCATATTTCTCGATGATCTCATCCATCCGGTCGGCCTGCTCGGGATCGGCCATGGCCGCCTCGAGTTCGGCCATTTCGGCCGCCACGTCGCTGACCGGCCCGGCGCCGTTCATCACTTCGGCCACAGCACTGTGGCCGGCCATGTCGCCGACATCCTGGCTGAAATAGCCGATGGTGACGCCGCGATCGACCTGCACCTGGCCCTCGTCGGGCTGCTCCTGGCCGGTAATCATGCGAAACAAAGTCGTCTTGCCGGCGCCGTTCGGACCGACAAGGCCGATCTTCTCGCCCTTCTGTAGCGAGGCCGAGGCCTCGATGAAGACAAGCTGGCGGCCGTTCTGTTTGCTGATGCTTTCAAGACGGATCATGCGACTGGAAGAACCTTGGAGGATTTTCCCCGGCCCTTACGCGATCGGCCGCGCCAGAGGAAGCGCCCATTTGACGCCGCGCGCAAAAGCCGCTGCGGTCCGCACCTCCAGAATGCAAAACAGCCCGCCGCGCGATTTTGCGCAACGGGCTGTTTTTGAACCAGCTTCTGTACTCAGTTCGGTGCGGGCACTTCCGCTTCTATTGACGGCACCTGCTGGGCGGCGAGCGAGGCGAGCTTGCCCCGTCTGACGAGTGTCGGCTTCTCATAGGATCGTTTCATAAATGCCCCTCTCTTACACAAGCGGAGACTGTTCCGCCGAACTCGCCATGTCAATAAGCAGCGGTAGTGAGGTGCTTTGGCTGTGTCCGACGAATTGTCACTTCGCGTCGTGGAAAATGATCCCCACTGTATGCCGCCTGCCGGAGCGCAGGCGGCTGACGCCGTGCCTGAGGTTGACGCGGTAATGGCCTTTCGTGCCTTGCACCGGGCGGTTGTGGACAGCAAAGATCACCGCATCGCCCCGGGTCAGCGGCACCACTTCGGCACGGCTTTGCATGCGCGGGCGCTGTTCGGTCAGGACGAATTCGCCGCCGGTGAAATCCTCGCCGGGCTGCGACAACAGGATCGCCACCTGCAGGGGAAAAGCGAGATCGCCATAGAGGTCCTGATGGAGGCAGTTGAAGTCGCCGGGGCCATATTGCAGGAGAAGCGGCGTCGGCCGCGTTTGGCCGCTTTCGTGGCAAAGCTGGAGGAAGGCGGCGTGGTCATCGGGATAGCGCCGTGCCGCGCCCATGCGTTCGTTCCAGTCGTTGGCGACGCCGGCGAGCCTGGGATAGAGCGCGGTGCGCAGGCCACCGACCAGATCCGGCAGCGGATAGCGGAAATAGCGGTACTCGCCCTTGCCGAAGCCATGGCGGGCCATCACCACATGGCTGCGGAAATGGTCCTCATGCGGATAGAGACCGGCGATCTCGGTGCACTCCTCGGGTGAAAGCAGCGCCGGCATGACGGTGCTGCCGTGGCTGTTCAGTTCGCCGACCAGAGCACTCCAGTCCTGCGCTGCGACGCGCGCTTCGGCCGAATGGGCTGCGCGTTTGGTGCTTATCGAATGGATGGTCATGGATGCCTCCTTTGCTTGCGGTCAAAGTGGGGCGAACGAGGCGCCTGGGCCACCCGATTCCTGCGATGAACATTGTCATCTGCTGCCGGCAGCGATTAACTGTGTACATGCATCTTTCGATCGAACCGCTAAATGGCGTCAAAGGGCTTCCTCTCGGATCGTCTAAGGCGACTGTCAGATCCTTCTTTTCAGGAGAACTCAAGGTCTTTCGGCGGAGCCCAACCAGCGTTCCGGCCGACTATTGGCCGGACCTTGGAGTATTCGCCTATTACAAGGCCGATGGCGCACTCGAAGCGCTAGAATTCACCTCGCCTGCGATCTTGGAACTGGGTGGCGCGTCGCTGTTTCCGATTTCCATGGAGGTTGCGCTGAGGTTCTTGAGACAAACCGACCCCAATGTGAAGGTCGAGATCGATAGCGCGATTTCGAATGCTCTCGGCATCAGCATCTGGACAGCCATAGGAAAAGAAGCGGACTCCCAGGTGGAAACACTTTTGCTGTTTGGAGCCGGCTACTACGGCTGATCCTTCCGGGCGATATCCACTGCAGATCGACTGCGTATCGATCGCATCAGACCGGATCGGCACCCTTGCGGCGACACGCCTCCAACTCAGGGTCCAGATCGACCCTCACCGCGTTTGTGAACAGGCAGGTCGCCACCATGATGCCGGCGAAGGCGACGAGGTTGACCAGCAGTGTGTCGTCGTAGCTAGCCTTGAGTGCCGCCCAGACATCGTCGGGAACGGCGTTGGTATCGGCAGCGACTGCCTTGCCGAATTCGATCAGCAAAGCTTCTTCAGCGCTGGGCTCGATCGCCTCGGGATCAAGACCGCTGTCGATCAGCGCGCGGCGGAAGAAGGTAAGCGGTATCTCGGCGCGGCATCTCTCGGAGATCGCCAGCGACAACAGCCAGACAGCGCGGTCGTCGAGTGCGGGCTTGAGCAGATCGCGCAGGGTGAACCATTCGGCATAGATGCGGTGGGCCGCCGGTGAATGCAGCAGGATGCGCTTCATGTTGGTCATGCGTCCGCGCAGGCCAAGCTCCCTGTCGTGCTCGGCGCGGATGTCTTGCGATGCCGAGGCGTAGTCGATCGGCGGGATCATGGCCATGGGACGGTCCTTGGTTGGTGGCAGCGAGGCATTCTGCGAAGCCCTCACCCAAGCGTCGTATGCAATTGCGGCGCGGCGCGCAGCGTGTTGGACACCGTGCAGATCGCTTCGGCGTCCTCGACGATCCGCTGCTTGGTCGCAGCGTCGAGATCGCCTGAGATGTCGAGCCTGATGTTGAGCCTTTCGACGCGCGACGGCTCGTCCTTGGCCTTCTCGCCGCTGACCTCGGCGCGCACCTCGCCAAGCGCGGCGGCAACCCCGAGGCGGGAGGCGGCGATGCGCGCACTCAGCACCATGCAGGCGGCGAGCGAGGCGTAGAGCAGGTCGAGCGGATTGAAGCCCGGCGCGCTGACGCCGGTGACGACATCGACTGCACCGCCGGTCGGAGTGGTGATGGAAGGCAAGCCGCCGGGCTGCAGCGTCGCCGTCGCGCCGGTGACGCGGGTTCTGACCTTCAACTCAGCCATCGCAAATCCTTCTGGCCGGCAGTCCGGCAAAGGGGTAAGGATCGCCCGTGGCGTGTCCTGTCCCGCTATATGGTATGTCCTGGGCCGATACCGCAACCTCCGCAGAAGCGGCACCCTGTCAGCAATCTTCACCACGCCCGTTCCCTCTCCGCCCTGCCCTGCGGTAGGCTCGCGCGATCCGCAACAGGATCGCGAGAGCCATGATCGTCCAGGCCTGCATCAATGGCGCGCGCGCCGCCGATTTTCACCCCACACTGCCGCTCGACTCCGACGCTATGGCGCGCGACGGGGCGGCTTCGATTGCCGCGGGCGCAGCTGAGCTGCATGTCCATGCCCGCAGCGCGGACCGCCGCGAGAGCCTTGCGCCGGCAGCGATGGATCCGACCATCGCAGGGCTGCGCCGTGCCTGCCCCGGTACGCTGATCGGCGTCTCCACCGGCGCCTGGATCGAGAATGACGATACAAGCACGCTGGTCGCCATCGCCGGCTGGCGCGAATTGCCGGACTATGCCTCGGTCAATCTCAGCGAGGCGGCCGCGCCTATCGTCATGGAGAGCCTGCGGCAGCGCGGCATCGGCATCGAGGCGGGTCTGGCGTCGGTCGCCGACGCCGAGCGGCTGGTCGGCCTCGACCATGGCGGGCGCGTGCTGCGCGTGCTGATCGAGATTTCCGAGCAGACGCTAGACGAGGCTTTTGCGGTCGCCGACGGCATCGAACAGGTCCTGGAGCGCGCCGGCATTCGCCGTGCCATCCTGCTGCATGGCGAGAACGCGACGGTGTGGCCGTTCGTGCGCCGTGCCGCGGATCGCGACTGGTCGACGCGCGTCGGGCTGGAGGATGGGAAGCATCTGCCGGATGGCACGGTTGCGGCCGGCAATGCCGCGCTGACGGCGGCAGCCGTGGCGATCTTCCAGGCCGGGCGATAGCGCATACAAGCAGCGCGCCAAGGCATCGCCGAGACGATGGCGATCGCAAGGCCCGGGCCGCGAAAGTCGGTGAAAGCTATTCAAATTTTATGTATTAATTAAACCGGCAGTTAATCGTCGCATCAACGATCTCATCGGTGTTAATATTCTCCGGCATCGGGGACATTTTTTAATGAACGTCATTCCGGATAATGATCACGCTGCGCCGCGTCGGATTCAACAATATACATCGATACAGACCCTGCGGGGGCTAGCAGCCCTAATGGTTGTTATCAATCATCTTCCGGCCGCACTAGGCGTGCTCGATTTGCCTATTCCCATTCTAAACAGCGGCGTCGACCTGTTTTTCGTCATCAGCGGTTTTGTCATGGTTCTCTCGACGGAGAACAGACATCGCGACCACCGTGCTTTTTTGATGCAGCGGTTCACGCGCGTCGTTCCGTTCTATTGGGTCATGACCTTCCTCATGGTCGCCGCACTTTGGCTGTTTGCCGGTCGTGGAGTGTCCTTTGAGCAGATTACCAATAGCCTGCTTTTCGTGCCCTATCTCGATACGGCCACAGGCTATGTCCAGCCAGTGCTTGGCGTGGGTTGGACGCTCAATCTGGAAATCCTGTTTTACATTCTGTTCGCGGCGACTATGGGTTTTGGTGCGCTGACGCAAATGGCCACGATTGGCGTTGTCTTTGCAATCGCCGTAGCCGCACGCATTATCTTCAAACCCGCCGCCGACACTGTGCTGTTTTTCTATACCACGCCAATCCTGTTTGAGTTCCTTGCCGGCATGGCTGTCGGCCATCTGGTCGGCAGACTGGTGCGTTTGCCGGCTTTCCTGGGCGCCTCGGCTGTCGGGTTCGCTATTGTGTCCACACCGGTGATGGTACTTGGCTTCAACTTGCCGCGAACCCTTGCTCAAGGTATCCCGGCGCTGATCCTTGTCGCGGGTTGCATCAGCCTGGAGAGCTACTTCCGACTTTTTGCTCCTCGCGTGCTGGCAAGGCTGGGAGATGCTTCCTACTCTCTCTATCTGACCCATCCTATCGTGCTGCTCGCGATCGCTCCTGTCGTTGCAACCGCCAATGTGTCACCATGGCTTGCAAGCATAGCTATTGTCACCGCCTGCATCGCCGTGTCCCTGGCGAGTTATAGTTTTATCGAAAGGCCGCTTTTGGCCATGTCGCGAATGAGCCTCTCCGCCTATCAGGTGAAGGCGTGAGTTGCGGCTACGCCGCAGCTCGGTCGGCCTGCCATTCGGGTGCGTTGCTCACTACGACCTACCGTCGCGTTCAAGCGACCACGGCCGCGGCAAGATCGTCTTCGAACTCCCTCACCTAGTGCTGTCGCGCACATCCTCGACTGCCCCAAAATGTGCAGCGGTTTTGGGACGACATGCATCCTGTCTTGCCTGAACGCACACGGGAACTGACACAGAGGGATGACATAGCTCTTGCTGCTGTAAAAAATTCCCCATAAGGTATTTTTCATATCCGAAAGAAAATCCGATCGTTTCTTTCCCTTTATGAAAGCCTTGCCTTTGCGTGAGCATCTCGATCAAACCGATCGACGGCTGGTAAAGCTGTTGTCGCAGGATGCCCAGCCCGGCATCAACCGGCTCGCCGAGACGATGGCGATCTCGGTGCCGACGGTGCGCTCAAGGTTGCGCAATCTGCTCGACCGCAACCTCTTGAAGATCGTCGGGCTGCTCAATCTGACCGAACGCCCCGAGTTGATCTCGGCCATTGTCGGCATCAACGCTCAGGGACGTGGCCGCGCCCGGGAACTGGCGCAGCGCATTGCCGAACTGCCTTTCGTCAACTCGGCCTCGGTGGTTACCGGGCGCTTCGACATCATCGTCGACGTGACCGTCGCCGGCGATGTCGCCGACCTCTACCGCATCACCAGCGAGCTGATTCCGGGCGCCGGCATTCCCGGGGAAGTCGTGCGCAGCGAAACCTTCGTCGTCATGGCTTCATGCAACAAATGGGTCAGCCTTCCCGAAGGCTGCTGGTCGGAAGAAACACCGTCACGCAAGGAGCCGGCATGAGAATAGCTGTTCTCGGCGGCCTCGGCCTGCAGGGACGGGCGGCCATCGCCGATCTCGTCGCCAGCGCCGGTGTCGAGGAAGTCGTCTGCCTCGATACGTCGGCTGACGGCCCTGCCCGGCTTGCCGGGCTGACCGACCTTTCCCGCGTGCGTTTCGTCATGCCCGAGGGCGCGATCGGTCCGGCGCTTGCCACCGTGCTGGCGGATGTCGACGCCGCCATCGATCTGTTGCCGCAGCCATTGATGCGCGAGGCGGTGCAGGCCGCGATCGCAACGCGCACGCCGCTGGTCACCACCAATTACGGCAAGGCGATTGCCGATCTGGCGGCGGAGGCTGAACAGGCCGGCGTTTCGATCATGACCGAATGCGGGCTCGACCCCGGCATCGACCTCGTGCTCTACGCGCGCGCCGCAAAGCAGTTCTCTACGATTTCTTCGATCGATTCCTATTGCGGCGGCATCCCCGAACCGAAGGCGATGGCCAAGCCGCTGTGCTACAAGGTGAGCTGGAATTTCGACATGGTTCTGGTCAGCCAGAACCGCGACAGCGTCATGATCGAGGATGGCAAGCGCGTCGAAGTGCCGGCCGGGCGGCAGCACGACAATCCCTTCATCCACGAAATCGAGGTCGCGGGCCTCGGCCGGCTGGAAGCTTTCCCCAATGGCGACGCTCTGCACTATGTCGAGATGCTGGCAGCCGCCAAGGGATTGCAACGCTCGGGCCGCTATACGCTGCGCTGGCCGGGATGGTCGGCGTTCTGGGCGCCGCTGAAGGAACTCGGCTTCCTCTCCGAAGACAAGGTGCCCGGCACCGGCGCCAGCCCACGCGAATTTCTCGGCCGTCTGCTCGGCCCGCAACTGCAATATGGCGCCGACGAGAAGGACCTTTGCGTGATGCGCAATGTCTTTTCCGGTCTCGAAGGCGGCCGCGCCAAAACGGTGACGTCGGACCTGATCATCGAACGCGACCTGGCATCAGGCCTGTTCGGCATGAGCCTTGGCGTCGGCTATCCCGCCAGCATCGTGGCGCAGATGCTGGCGCGGCGCGAGATCGCCACACCAGGGCTTTTGAACCCGCTGCTGCATGTGCCGGACGAACCCTTCTTCGACGAGCTGGCCAGGCGTGGCATCAAGGTTGCCGAGACGGTGGCCTGGGACTGAGGATTTTCGAACGGTGGCTGCCGCCGGCAAACGGTGCCGCCGCTCAAAAAACACCCAAAAGGGTGGAACAACAAAGTGGAACAACAACGATAACAGGAGGAATGCCAAATGAAGATTGCCAAGCTTTTCATCGCCGGACTTGCGCTTGCGGGCCTGACCGCTGCTGCCAGTGCCGGAACGCTCGACGAGATCACCAAGCGCGGCGAACTGCGCGTCGCGGTACAGACGCAAGGACCTCCCTTCTCGCTGGTCGGCGCGGCCGGCGAGCGCACCGGCAGTTCGGTCGAACTCGCCGAACTGATGGCCAAGGAAATGGGCGTCAAGATCACCTTCCTCGACTATGATTGGGACGGGCTGATCCCGGCGCTGCTTTCGGGCAAGGCCGACCTGCTCGTCGCCGACATGACGCCGACGCTGGCGCGCGGCATGAAGGTCGCCTTCACCACACCTTACATGTATACGGGCAGCACCGTCTTCACCAGGGCCGACAGCAAGTTCAAGACAACCGAGGACTGCAAGGCCAAGGGCACCAAGATCGCCGTGCTGTTGGGCGCCACCGGCGAAAAGGAAGCCAAGAACGCCTTCCCGGATGCCGACATCAAGAGCTACAAGGGCGGCGGCCCGCTGCTGCTCGACGCGGTCAACAACGGCCAAGCCGATTGCGGCGTCAACGACGTCTCGGCGGTCAAGGGTCAGTCGACAGCCTATCCCGCCGGCACCTTCACCATCATGCCGGACCTGTTGTCGAAGGAGCCGCTTGCCTTCGCCACCCGCTACGACGAGCCGGACCTGTTGATCTGGATGAACCTGTTCCTCAACCAGGTCAGCATCGACGGCCGCTTGCAGAAGAACCTCGACTACTGGGTCAATTCCGACGCCTGGAAGAAGGATCACTAAGCAGAGGTAAGCAGGGAGTAGTGAGTAGGAAGTAGTGAATGGTGAATGGTGAATGGTGAATGGCCATTCCGGACGCCCTTCACTGCTCACCACTCACTACTCACTACTGCACATTCACCATTCACAATTCACCGCCATGCTCGAAAATTTCAGCTTCCGCACCATCGTCGAATATCTGCCGCTGTTCGGGCAGGGTCTGATCACGACCGTGTGGCTGTCGGCGCTGTCTTTTGCGGGCGCGCTGGCCGTCGGCATCGTGCTCGCCGCCATGAACCTGCAGCGCGGCCAGCTGTTTCGCGTGCTGGCCAAGGGCTATATCGATGCCGTGCGCGCCACGCCGTTGCTGGCGCAGCTCTACTTCCTCTATTTCGGCCTGCCGCGTCTCGGCTTCGTCCTGCCCGAACTCGTCGTCGGCATCATCGCTTTGTCGCTGAACAGCGGCGCCTATGTCGCGGAAATCATCCGCGCCGGCATCCTGTCGATCCCGCGCGGCCAGGTCGAGGCCGGGGTTGCCTCGGGAATGACCTATGTCCAGCGCATGCGCCTGGTCATCCTGCCGCAAGCCTTCAAGGTGACGATCCCGCCGCTGCTCGGCCAGGCGATCGTGCTGGTCAAGGATTCCGCGCTTTTGTCGCTGATCTCGGTTTCCGAACTGACGCGCGCCGGCCAGTTGCTGGCGTCCGACCGCTTCATGCCGGCGGAAGGCTTTCTCACCATCGCCGCTTTCTATCTGCTGCTCTATTACTGCCTCAAAGGACTGGCGGGGCTGTCCAGTCGGTGGCTCGGTCTGCAGCCGGCAAGGAGCAGCACATGATCTGGCAACAGCTGCAAAGCCTGGCCGGCAGCTACCCCCTCGCCTTGCGCGGCCTTGGCATGACCGTGATGCTGTCGGCGATCAGCCTGGTGCTGGGCACGCTGCTTGGCTTCGGCCTCGGCATATTGCGCACCGGCGGCAACCGGCTGATCTCGAGCGTGATCGGGGCCTGGGTCGACCTGATCCGCGGCACGCCGTTCCTGGTGCAGATCTTCCTGATCTTCTTCATCCTGCCGGAATTCGGCATCGAGCTCGATGCCTTCACCGCCGGCATCATCGCGCTCACCAACCTCGCCGCGTGCTTCATCTGCGAGATCGTCGCCGCCGGCATCCGCTCGGTGCCGACCGGCCAGGTTGAGGCAGCTCTGGCGTCTGGCCTGTCGCGCTGGCAACGCATGCGCCAGGTGGTGCTGCCGCAGGCGATGCGCATCGTGCTGCCGCCGCTGGTCGGGCAATATGTACTCTTGATCAAGGATTCCTCCGTCGTCTCGGCGATCGGGCTGACCGACCTCACCCGCGTCGGCTGGCTTGTGGTGCAGCGTGTGCCCAACGGCCTGCTGGTCTTCTTCCTGGTCGGCGTCGGCTATTTCGTCGTCTGCTATCCGCTGATCATGCTCGCCCGCCGGCTGGAGCGACGCATGGGCGCGGCGCATGGCGAGGTGCAGCTGTGACATCGAACCCCAAAGGGCTGACCGCCATGACCCATCCGAGCCCGACCAAACCAAACCTTACCAAAACGGGCATGATCGACTTTCGCGGCGTCAACAAATGGTTCGGCTCGCTCAATGTGCTGAAGGACATCACGCTCAGCGTCGAGCCGCGCGAAGTGGTCGTCGTCTGCGGCCCGAGCGGCTCGGGCAAGTCGACGCTGATCCGCTGCATCAACGGCCTGGAAGCGATCAAGGATGGCGACCTCGTCGTCGACGGCCAGCGCCTCGGCGACCCCGCCACCAACATGACGCAGTTGCGCACCGAGATCGGCTTCGTCTTCCAGTCGTTCAACCTCTACCCGCACAAGACGGCGCTGGAAAACGTCACGCTGGCGCCGATCCATGTGCGCAAGATCCCCCGCGCCGAGGCCGAGCAGGCCGGGCGCGACTTGCTGGCCAAGGTCGGCCTTGCCGACAAGGTCAACGCCTACCCGTCACAGCTGTCCGGCGGCCAGCAGCAGCGTGTGGCCATCGCGCGCTGCCTCGGCATGCGGCCCAAGATCATGCTGTTCGACGAGCCGACCTCCGCGCTCGATCCCGAGATGATCTCCGAAGTGCTCGACGTCATGGTCGCGGTGGCCGAGGAAGGCATGACCATGATGGTGGTGACGCACGAAATGGGCTTTGCCCGCAAGGTGGCGCAGCGCGTGGTGTTCATGGACGCGGGCGCCATCGTCGAAAGCGGCACGCCGGAGGCGTTTTTCTCCGACCCGAAGACCGACCGCAGCCGGGCTTTTCTAAGCAAGATTCTAAGGCATTAGAGTTTAGCCAAAGACGGTCGTCCGAAAGGCCGCGGGGCAGGAACTGTCGACGCACAGCGCCAAACATCGGCTACGTTTACGTCTCCGGCTACGCCTCTGGAACTTCCACGTGCCGTCCAGAACCTCCGCGCGCGGCCGATAGAGCCGCTCCATCCAGTTCCAGCCGGACCACCATCGGCTGTGCGGTCAAGCCACCGGCGCCGCGCCGCGCCGCTCGAGCGCGGTCCTGCGGATGATTTCCGCGATTTCCGGGCTGCTGCTGCACAGCATCTGGAAATCCGCCGCGTGCAGCGACAGGAGTGAGACAGAAGTTGCGGCAGTGACGGTCGCCATACGCGGTTCGCCGCTGATCAGCGCCATCTCGCCGAAGAAGGCGCCAGGGCCAAGCTCCACCGGGTTCGGCGTCGCGACGCTGACGCGGCCCTCCACGACGAAGAACATCCGATCGCCGGTCTCGCCGCTGCGGCAGATCACGGCGCTCGCCGGCACCGTGCGAGGCCTTAACGCGCGCACGATCTCGACCAGCGTGGCCGGGCCAAGCTTCTGAAACAACGGAACGCCGGCAATCAATTGCCAATTGCGGACGAAATCCTCGCGACGGACTTCTTGATAAAAGCCGGAGGCAAGAATGCCGGCCCAGAGCCCGAAGATGCCGATGCCACACATCATGACAGCCCCGGCAAGGACGCGGCCGGCGAAGCTTTGCGGAATGTCGTCGCCATAGCCGGTAGTGGACAGCGTGACCACCGCCCACCACATTGTCTCGGGGATGCTGCCGAACTTTTCCGGTTGGACGTCGCGCTCGATGACATAGGCCGCGAGTGCGACACCGAACAGAACCAGGCCGAAGACCGTGGTGACGCCGACCAGGTTGCGCGCTTCGTTGGCCAGAACCCTGCCAAGCAGCGGGAAGAAGGTCGAGTCGCGCAGCGGCTTCAGCAGCCAGACAGCACAGTAGAGGCTCCGGTCGGGCGTGCCGTCGAGCAGAAATGCGGCGACTGGAACCAAAACCGCGAGCACATCGATCGCGATTGCCGGCGTCCTGTCCCTGAGGTCTCCCGCCCAGCGCTTGAGCAGGGTCTCGGCCATCTGCAGAAGATAGGCGGCCCAAATGACAGCGAGCACGGCAGCCAGAGCCAGTCTGCTTCGTCCGGACATGTTCGGCATCGTGAGCGCAGCCACCGCCAGAAGCCCAGGCGCAGCGAGCACCGCATTTAGCGGTGCGTAGATTCTCAGAAAAGGCAGTACCGACATTCTATCCCACCAGCGGCCACTGTGCTCCAGAATAGAGGCCTTCCGGGCAAGCGCAAAGGGTGCTTTGCGATCGCAAGATCAGGTCACGCCAATGGCTTTCGGGCGCCGCTATCGGCGCTCCACGGTCGCACCGCAGGTGACGGATCAGCTCGGGAGCCGCCACATTCGCACGCGACCCGCACCGCGCAATTCCGTTTCCTCGAGTGGGTCGCAAGCAAATTTCGGTCCAAGCAGTTGGTAAGTTGCATCGGAAATACGGATTTCATCGGGCTCCGCGGACGTTTGAATACGTGAGGCGAGATTAACGGTCTCACCCCACAGGTCATAGGCGAACCGCCTCTTGCCTATGACGCCGGCGACGATCGGTCCTGAGTGAATTCCAATTCTCAGCCTTATCGGTTCTCCTGCGAAGCGTTCCCGCTTGACCGCTTTGCGCAGCTCAATCGCATAGCGCGTGAGGGCCTTTGCATGATCGGATCGCGCCGTGGGCAGGCCGGCGACCACCATCACACAATCGCCAATTGTTTTGATCTTTTCGCAGCCGTATCGCTCAGAGAGCCGATCCGCCGCCTTGAAGAAGTAGTTTAAAATAGCGAGCGTCGTCACCGCTCCGACGCTGCGCGCTCGTTCCGTAAAACCGACGATGTCGGCAAAAAGCACACTCACCTCTGCGTGGTTGTCGGCAATTTTCTTTTGCGCTTTCAATCGCTCCGCGATCGAGGCCGGGAGAATGTTGAGGAGCAGGTTTTCGGCGCGCTGGTATTCACGCGCCAATCCCTCCTGGCTCTTCCTCAACGCCTCGTTCGTCGATTGCAATTTTTCGTTGAGTTGACGCTCCCTCTCCTGCAGGAGCGTCATTTCATAGGCCTTTTGTTGAAGCCGCTGCCTGTTGTCCCGTTCGGCAGTGGCGTCCAGAAAAAGCAGCCACACGCACGCATTGTCAGCAAAAAAATGAAGGTCGGCGACACGCCCGCCGGGCAGTTCGATCATGTCCATGCGAAACGGAAGCTCCGGGCAAGGCAGCAAACCTTCCATGAATTCAAGCTGCTCCGCAACAGGCTTGCCGATGCGAAGCGATGACAGCCCGTAATGTTCAACATTGCCGCCCTTGGCAGCTATACAAAGCTGGGCGTCGATTTTCAGATAAGCGACAGCGTGCCCGTCGAAGAAGAAATTGAAAAACCAATTTCTGACTTCTTTTGGCAATTCATGCATGGTCTATTTGGTGACCATCAAGGCCAGTTGACGAAACGCGTCATCTACCTGCTCGCCCGAGAGCGCACTTGTTAGATAGATTTGCCATCCACGTTGCCTCAACTCGTTGATCTCACCATCCGATATCGCCCACCGATCGGCCAGATCGGACTTGTTGAACAGCAATACGAACGGCATGGCGCCGAATTCGGCCTCGACCCGTTCGCGCAGCGTGAGTGCCACGGCAAGAGTAGCAGCGCGGGTTCCATCGACGACTAGCACGAGCCCGGTTGCACCGCGAACATAGCTGACGCGGAATGAGCCGATATCGTCTTCGCCGGCCAAATCCCACAAAATCAGATCCACGGTTTTGTCCGGGAGCGCGACGCTCTTCTTGTCGATTTTCACTCCGACGGTGGTCAAGTAGGTTTCTGAGAAGATGCTCTGCACAAACCTGCGGACCAGACTCGTCTTTCCGACAGCGAAACCGCCCAGCATGCAGATCTTTTTTTGCAACATGTTGGGCTCCGCTAGTCCAGGTTTACGGTAATCGAAACCCGGCGATTGGTGGAGCTACCGGTTAGACTGTTTTCAGGTACAGCCGGCTCAAAAGTGCCCGCGCCCCGAACCAGCAGCAATTCGGGAGCAACGCCGCGCTTGTTGAGAAGCGCACGAACTGTCTCGGCGCGGGCGGCGCTGATCGACGCGTTGGCCGTCTCACGGCCCGTGGTGTCCGAATGCCCGGTCAACATGAACCGCGCCGTTACGCCGGAATTGCGGGCACTCTGGGCGAATTCCTTTATTTGATCCGCCAACCTGTCGAGAACCGGCGTCTGCTCCGGTCCCGGCACAACCTTGCCGGAAGAGAAGAAAATATCGGTCGTCTGGATCGCCTGCCTCAAATGATTAAGTTCTGCGAGGTTCAGCTCACGCAGCTGCGAGACATCCAGAACCACTCCGTCCGCCGAAAGTTGTTCAGCGGCGGCCCGCGCGCGGTTGATCCAGCCGGCAGGAGCCTCACCCACGGCCACGATGCGACCCTGGATGATCGAGAGCTGAACGGTTTTCGGCGGGGACAGCGCCGCCGTCAGCCGCTTCACCACAAACTTCGGATCAAGGCTCTGATAGAATTGCCACTGTGCATGAACGCGGGCAGGATCAACGTCCGTTCCAGACAGCAGGGCTTGCGGGTCGGCGGCAAGCGGGTCTCTCAAGCCGGAAATGTAGAAATGTCCGCCCCTCGCGCTTTGTTGGGCGACGATGATTCCCGATTGGGCCTCAAGTCGCGACACATAATACTGCCAGTGCTCCGCCGCGCGTGCTTCGGGGCTCACGTCACGAACCTTGGAGATGTCGAATTCGGGTCCGCCTGCCGAAAGCTGCCGGGCCGCCGCGCGCGCGCGATCGATCCAGGTGTCGGGAGCCTCACCCTCGGCAACGATGCGATCATCGACGATCGAAAGTCGTACTGTATCCGGCGGATACAGTGACGCCGTCAGCCGCTTCAGCACGAACTCCGGCTCAAGGCTCTGATAGAACTGCCACTGCGCATGAACCCGGGCGGGATCGACCTCTGTTCCCGACAACAGCGACTGCGGATCGGCGCCAAGCGGGTCTCGCAGGCCGGCAATATAGAATTGGCCGTCGCTTATCTTTTGGTCTGCAACGATGATGCCCGGCTGGGTCTCCAGTCGCGACACATAGGCGTGCCAGCGCTCCGCCTCGCGCACTTGGGGGCTTACGTCACGAACCCCCGAGATATCGAAGACCGGCCCGCCTGCCGAAAGCTGCTGGGCCGCCGCGCGCGCCCGGCTGATCCAGGTGTCGGGAGCCTCACCCTCGGCGACGATGCGGCCATCGACAATCGAAAGTCGCACTGAATCCGGCGGAGCCAGCGACGCCGTCAGCCGCTTCAGCACGAACTCCGGCTCAAGGCTCTGATAAAATTGCCATTGCGGATGAACCCCGGCCGGATCGACTCCCGTGCCTGACAACAGCGACTGCGGGTCGACGGCAAGCGGGTCCCTCAGGCCGGCAATATAGAACTGGCCATCGCGTACCTGCTGTTCGGCAACGATGATGCCCGGCTGGGCCTCCACTCGCGACACGTAAGCCTGCCAGCGCGACACATAAGCCTGCCAGCGCTGCGCTGATTGCCAGGAAAGAAAGTACCAACCGCCTGCCAGACTCAAGAGCAACAGGGCAACGGCCGCCACCAGCCACGGAAATCCGTCGTTTGATTCCTCTTGCTTGAGCTCGACGCAGGTCTGCAACTGCGCCTCTACGGAGGCCAGCTGCGAACCGTCGCCGTCGAACTGCTCTAAAGCCTCTGAGGATTGCTCATGGATGCGAAGCAACACATCGCGAACGATTTCATGCAATTCCTCCGGCGGATTTCCCCGGATCACCGAAACCAGTGTCGCGAACGGTCCAACTTCCGACCAGAGACGAAGCTCGCCGAAACGGATTGTGTCCAGGCCGCTCTGCTCTTTCTCGTTAAATGAGTCTTTTACAAAATCCTGAATCGCACTGAGCATCGAAGAAATGAGCTGAGGATCTTCGCTCGTCGCATTGTCGGCAGTTACATGCGCTATCAAAAGGCCGGAATTCCGATGAATGAGAAAGGCATGTTCCACACGGTAGACAAGGGAATGCTTCAGAACAACTGCCGAGAAGCTTGCCCCTGTTCTCCAGGCTTCAAGTCTCCACTTGAGCCCGTGCCAGGTGAATATGTGCCTTAGAGTTTCATTCAGCGACTGAAAGGTCTGGTCGATCTTTTCCCCGATCGACTTGCGAATTGCCGGCAGAAACACCGGGTACAATATGTCCGTCAGCGTGCGCGGGCTCTTCTGGATCGACCGTTGCACAGCCCGTTCGACAGCTGGCGCAAGCGCCTCGCCGAGTTGCGCGTAAGGCGCTCGTCCGGCAGCACTGGGAAGAACGTCGCCCACGGCCGCCGCAAGCTGCTCGGGTTCGTCGAGCAGATGCGTAACGCGTGAAAGCTCCGAGATTTCGCGGCTGACCAGCAACTGCCGCAGCGTTTCCATGCGCGGATCGGCGGTTGGAACCGCCTCGAACTGCGCACGGTAGTCCGGATCAACGTTCCGGGCAATTTCGATCAAAAGACGAGCCAGAGCCTCGCGATCAATCTCTGTATCGTTCGAGGCTGTTCTTTGCGGAAGGTTGAATGGGTCGACGGTGGACGTCAAGGTCCCATCAACTCACTTTCCAGCTGCGGTCCGAGTTGCTCTTGCTCCCGACGGGATCCTGATTGAGACATTTTGCAACCTCGACAAACAGGCCAGCCAAAAGATTTCGGTCGGTCTTGACGTTGCTGAGGTCGGCAAACATCTTCTCGATCAGCATCTGAACGCCTTCATTCTTCTGCTTGATTTCCTCACGCAGCAAATGATCGTTTCGATTTATCCGGTCCGAAACGTCGCGCTCGAGCGCGCTCAACTGATCCGACAACGTGCGCACCTGCTTTTCAAGAGCCTGGTTTTGCTCGCGAAGATTCCGGTCGATCTCCTTGTCGGCATCGGCTCGTGAATCTTTTTCGCTCCGCAATTGCCCTGCAAGCGAATCGATCTGCTTCTTTGCATTCGACTCGTACATTTCGAGATTGCGCTTGGCCTCGGACTCGACATCCTTGAAGCGCTGCAACACCCGTTCTTCAAGCTTGGAAAAACGGCGGTCATAGTCCTGCATCTGGTTGCCGAAGAGCAGGTCACGGATCTTGTCGACACCGACGGCGTCGCCGGCGGTTCCGTTTTCGCGGGCCTGAACTCCCATGAAGTTCAGCCCGTTTCCTTCTGTGTTACCTATCAGATTTACGTCCGCCTTCTTTTCTGAAGAAGCGGAATTCGAAGATTCCTTAGCCATCCATATACCCCCATTGAACACATGCCGTCAGGTAAGCATGTCAGCAATCGGGCCGCAAGCCGGATTCGTCTTGACTTATGCCTATTCATGGGGCAGCCGAGCGCGGTGGCTAACGGCTCGGCAATGGCAATCAGGGGGCGATGCCCTCTCAAAGGCGCGGAGCGTTGACGGTTCCGGGTATCCAAAAAGCGGCCTTCAGTCGAACGTCGCCAGCGGCTCGGCGTTGATCTCGACCCACTCACAGCGACGGCTTTCGTGGTAAAAAGACTGGAAGGGCGGCGGGAACGACGGGTCGGCGAAGGCGCCGACGGGAATGGCGATCACACCGGGCTGCGTGTCGATGCGATAGTGGACGGCGGCGCCGCACTCCGGACAGAAATTGTAGATGACGCGGCCGCCCTCGTCGCCGGCGCGCGTGAACTGCTTCGCCCGCCCCTCGATCGATACATCAGCTTGCGCAAACCGGACATTGTAGCTGAAGGCGCTGCCGGTGCGGCGCTTGCAGTCGAGGCAATGGCAGACCGAGATGCGCACCGGCTCGCCCGAACAGACGGCTGAAAGCTGGCCGCAGAGACATTGCGCGCGGCGCGTGACCATTGTTTCTTCCTCCCCTTCACATCACTGCGTATCGGCGCTGGCCCTCAGTTCCGTCCGCTTCTGTTCCGAAACCATGGCTAGATCCAGCACCTTCTGCAGTTCGGCGGCATGGTGGAATGAAGGCTCGGCCTGCACGCCGCTGCGAACCGCATCGACGAAGCGCTGGTAATTGGTCGGCACCGTGCCGGCGTCGAGCACCTGCCATTTGGCGTTCTCGATATCCTCGCCGACACACGCCTTCAGTTCCGAACCCTCGAGATTGTGCACGACTTCGATGCCGCCCTTGTCGCCATAGATGCGCAGGCGCAATTCGTTGATGTGGCCGGTCGCCCAGCGGCTGGCGTGAACGACGCCAAAGGCGCCGTTGGAGAAATCCAGCGTCATGGCGAAGCTGTCATTGGCGTCGAGGTCGTATTCGCCGATACGGTTGCCTGGCGCCTTGTCGAAGGTGCGCAGCCGGCAAAACACGTGGTCGACGTCGAGTGCGGCGCCATAGCTGGCGAAATCGAGGATGTGGATGCCGACATCGCCGAGCACGCCGTTGGAGCCGTGGTCGCGCGACAGCCGCCACAGCCATTTCGGGTCGGTGCGCCAGTCGCCCCAGAATTTCGAGACCAGCCAGCTCTGTAGATAGGAGGACTCGACGTGGCGGACGGTGCCGATCTCGCCGGCCAGCACCATCTGCCGCGCCTTCTGCAAGGCAGCGACATTGCGATAGGTGAGATTGACCATGTTGACGATGCCGGCGGCCTCAGCCGCTTTGGCCATCTCGCTTGCCTTGCCGAAGTCTTCGGCCAGCGGCTTTTCGCACAGCACCGGCTTGCCGGCCGCGATCAGCGCCATGGTGGTCGGGTGGTGAATGCGGTCGGGCGTGACGTTGGCGACCGCATCGAACTCGCCCCACGCCAGCGCGTCTTCCAGGGATGTGAATCGCTTCGGTATCTTGAACCCGTCGGCAAATTCGCCAACGCGCTTTTCATCGACGTCGACAGCACCGACGATCTCGACGCCGTCGATACCGCCGAAGCGGCGGGCATGCTCCTGCGCCATCCAGCCGGTACCCAGTATCAAAAGCCGCATTCTCTGCACTCCGAGCGAATTGGTTCGATTCAATCATATGGCGCAGATACGGTCTAGGAAACCCATGCGGAAAACCGCTACGCCTTTTTTCCTGGATTTTGCTTTAGCGGAAGCCGGCCTCGCCCGAAGCGTGCAGCTTGCCGCCGCGCTCGACGATCGGCTCCAGCGCCTTCTCGACCGGCACGTTCGGCGCCTCGAGGATCGCCGACTTGGTGCCCTGCGGATTGTGCGCCCACTTCACCGCATTGCGCAGCACCTTGTGCACATTGGCGTCGTGATAGGTCGGATAGGTCTCGTGGCCCGGGCGGAAGTAGAAGACATTGCCGGCGCCGCGGCGATAGGTCAGCCCAGAACGGAACACCTCGCCGCCCTGGAACCAGGAGATGAAGACGGTCTCCAGAGGTTCGGGCACGGCGAACTGCTCGCCATACATTTCTTCATTCTCGAGCTCGAAATATTCGCCGACGCCCTCGGCGATCGGATGGCTGGGACTGGTCACCCAAAGCCGCTCGCGCTCGCCCGCCTCGCGCCATTTCAGCGTGCAGGGCGTGCCCATCAGCCGCTTGAAGATTTTCGAGAAATGGCCGGAATGGAGAACGATCAGCCCCATCCCCTCCCAAACGCGGCGGGCGACGCGCTCGACGATCTCGTCGGCCACCGCGCCATGATCCTTGTGGCCCCACCAGACCAGCACGTCGGTCTCGGCCAGACGGTCGGCCGGCAGGCCGTGCTCCGGCTGATCGAGCGTGGCGGTCGAGGCGGAGATCGCCTTGTCGGCATTCAGCGCCTTGGCGATGGTCGTGTGCATGCCCTCGGGATAGAGGGCTGCGACCACCTCATTGGTCCGCTCATGGATGTTCTCGCCCCAAACGACAGCGCGTATTGTCATGGATGTCCTCGTGGTGAAGCCGACCCGCAGGGGTCACTCATAGTCTGCCTGGGGGTGAAAAGGGAATAGGCAGTGGGGAATAGGCAATAGGGGCAGAAAAACAATCAACAGGCGATGGACGCTCCTGGGCCCTACTGCCTACTGCCTACTGCCTACTGCCTACTGCCTACTGCCTACTGCCTACTGCCTACTGCCTACTGCCTACTGCCTACTGCCTACTGCCTTACGCTCCCCGGCCTTCCTGAGCGACCCGCGTCAGCGGCTTGGTCAGGCGCGGCACGACGACGAGGCGCTTAATCTTGCCCTTCTTGTAGGCGGCAAGGAAGCGGGCGTAGTCCTTGAAGACGACGCAGCCATTGGATTCCGCACGGCCGCCGCGCAGCATGTAAGTGTGGGCGAGCAGGCCGTCGCGGCCGTATTTATTGCCGCCGCTGACGGGAGTGAGACGGAGCGCCTCGACGCCATGGAAGCGGGATTCGCGCAGTCGCAGATCATAGGTGTTGGGCGGCGTCGGGCCGACATTCTTCTTGTGCACGAAGCGCGGCTGGTCGACCATCGAACCCAGCCCCGAATGGGCCTCCAGCCGCGAGCCGTCCGGCATATAGACGGTCTTGGCCGAGATATCGTACACGGCGACGCCGCCGCCCATTCCGGGCGTGGCGAACAGATCCTTGAAGGCGCGACCGACACCGCCCGCCGGGACGTCCGGCTTGGCATAGGCCAGCATCTCGCCGGCCTGTGTCTTCGACCGTTTGCCAGGCTTGATCCGGCTTGATTGGATGCTCTGGCTGTCTGGCACGCCAGGCAGTGCGGCGACCTCCGAAGTACTGCGTGGCGAGCGCGGCGACGAATTGCCCGGCGACTGGGGTGCGGGGCTCTCGGGCGTCCTGTCGGTCTGTGGCTTGGCTGCCCTGGGCTTGCTGGCTTGCCGAGCCTCGGCAGACTGAGCGGTTTCGGCGCGTGGACGCCAACCGGGCAACGCAATGTTGTCGGGCAGATCGTCCTGCGGCGGCAGCGAAGCGACCTGAACCTCGGCCTGCTCAGGATCCTGCCCTCCGGCGATTGCTTCAACGGCCGGCGGCGGGGCCAGCATGTCAGCGTCTTCCGGCAAGCTGTTGGCCAGCGCCAGCGCCAGGCGCGATGAGCGTTCGATCTCAGCCACTTCCGGCCCAAAGCGTTCCGAGGCCGGGCCATGCTGATCGGGCAGCCGGACTTCGGCGAAACGGGCAGCGACCGGAAGGCTGGCAAGCATGAAGGGCGCATTCGAGGCCTTGGCGAAGGCGGCAGCCAGCTTTTGCGGCGACAGCTCTGCCTTGGCCACCACGCCGTCGAAGCGCATGCCGCGCGAAGTGGCGAGAGCGACGCTGGTGTTTGGCGCAATGTTTGAGGCGACACTGCTCGGGGCCACAGCGTGCGCGGCCGGCTTCAGCCGCGCCATCTTGCCGTCATGCGCGAAGTTCGCGGCGGCATGCGCGCAGCCGGCGTCGCATTGGCTGAGCAGCGAGGCCTGTGATTTTTGCGCCGAAAGCCGAGGCGCCCACGAATTGGCGAGGCTGCGGCGCGAATCGGCAAGTGCTGCGTTCGGCAGAAGCAGACTCTGCGGAAGGCTGTTGGAGGCTGCGGTGAGCGAGGTACCGAGCGAATAGAGGCCGGCCATGGTTGCCACCGACCACAGCGCCAAGGCCGCGCCGACAACCGGCACCACCACCCAGCGCTGGCCGGATCTCTTCGAAGTCAAACCCCGTTCAGGAGTATCGCCCCGGTCTTTCAAACGCAAAAACGCCATACAACCACTCTCAATCGGCATGCAGGCTTGCGACCCTCGCATCCGTGACATCCACAGTTCGCTGGTGCCCCCTGCACCTTTCGCGTCTGTTGCCGATTGAATCAAAAGATGGACAAAGTTGGTTAACCAATCCCTCCATCAGCCACCGATTATGCGGCGCCTGATACGAAAAAAAGAGCACTCCATGGTCTGCGCCACGGTAGAATGCTCTCCCTCACCCCCGCCTTGCTGCCCGTTTTTGCGATCCAAGTCAAGGAAACGCTGCGTCAGCTTGCTGCAAGCCTGTGCTGATTGCCCGCTGATCGGCATTCTCAATCAGTTGACCTTCCGGTGGCTGGAAGGTCTATCTGCTCAGAGACGGAGACCTCCGGCGACGGAAATTTACCGATGAGAACCGGCATCACGACCGAAGAATCCGACTGCAGGTCGAACCCCTGCTGCGGCTGGCTGAGCACGGATGGATGGGGCAAGGACATGGCGCCGTGAGATGGACTGTGAAAGCGGCGCTGCTGTGGCTGGTCTGTGCCCTTACGATGGGCGCCTCCGTCGGCAGCGGGCCGATCGTCGCGGCCCGCCAGGCGTCGATGAAGGAGATGGCGGCGGCTGCGAAAACCATTGCCGGCATGTTCGACCGCAGGCAACCCTATGACGCCGCAGCCTTCAAGGCGGCAGCGGACACGCTGCGCGCTCGCACCGGCCCTGCCCTGATTGCCGAATTTCCGAGCGGCTCGCTTGGACCGCCTTCGCAGGCCAGGCTGGAGATCGATCAGTCACGGGCGGAATTCGAGGCCCTGGCAAATCATATCGGAACGCTGGCCGACGCTCTGGCCGCCAAGGCCGAAAGCGCGCCGGCCGTCATCACCGATGACATGCGCATGGGCACCGGCTTGGCGATGGGCGGCGGCAGCCTGCTCGGCAAGCGCTCGATTCCAGAGGAAGCCGATCCGACCAAACTGCCGGCGGAGCATATCCTGCATCTCATCCTGCAGGATTGCTCGACCTGTCATTCGAAATTCCGGCAAAAGGTACAGTGAAGCGACATTATCCGGCGGAGCATTTCCTTGCTGGCCTGCGCCACAGCCACTTTGCATACAAGTAAATTCGTTTGTGCTAATATATCGAGGATCGTGCATATCCATGCATGACGAGCATCGGGAGGATGCAATGAAAACCATGAATCGCAGGTCTGCAATTGCCCTCGGTCTGACGACCGCCGCGGTAGCGCCTTTGTTCCCCTTGGCGGCATCGGCAAAAATCAAGAAATACGGCCCGAAAGAGGGCAAGGAGATTGCGCCCGGTGTCAGGGTGGTGGAGGTCGGCACCGGCAATGCAGACATTCCCGCCTACAAGAGCATCGCAATTATCGACGTTGTGTTTCAGCCCGGAGCACATGCTCCTCAAACCGTGATGGACAACGACATGGTGTGCACCATTACCTCAGGTGCATTCACGATCAAGAAAGCGGACAAGGAATTCAAGCTCAAGACGGGTGATATGTACACCTGCTCCAAGGGCAAGACCGATGAAGCGACGAATACAAGCAAGGAGGTCGGCGTGCATCGCATCGCCGTATTGATACCCGCATAGCAGATGGAATTCCGGCCGGACCACGCCGTCGCGCGTCCGGCCGGCCAGACGAGGCGATCTCGTTCCGTCGTCAGCGCGGCCATCTCACGCCAGCCACTCCCTGATCGCCGGGCGGGCGGGAACGGCGCGCATGTGGTCTTCGCGCTATGGCTTTGTTTGGGCATGATCTTTTGGGGAAGCTGGCTTGGTTTCAAAATCAACGGCTAGGTCGAATGGCTGATCAATCAGCGCATCCACGTGGCCAATACGGAGATCGAAACCGCACGAGTTTTGCCGGCCACCAGGCGGTGTTCGAGGCGATCGAGCGCCGCGACCCGGAAGCGGCCGGCCAAGCGATGCGGGCGCATCTGGAAAACGCCCGGAGCAAGTTCAATTCAGGTTCGGGCAGATTGGACTAGCCGGCAGACGCGGCAGCGCTCTGGCGCAAAGCAAAAAGCCCGCCGTTCAAAGCCGGCGGGCTCCCTTCAATCATACAGCGCGATCCGGTCGCCGATAACCAGGACGACCGAATTTCGGCCTTCAGCGGCTGGTTGCGCTCAGGGGGCGGGCTTCGACGGGTTTGAAGCGACCAGCGATCCGAGTTTGCCGGCTTTGGCCAGACTCGGCTTTTCGTAAGTTTTCTTCACAGAATCCCTCCTCTAATGGCATCAATTTCCTCTGCCAGGCCTGTTTTGTCAAATCTGGCAGCAGTCCGTCACAGGTCCCGGCGGCAATTCGTGCCGTTACGCCGGCTCGCGCTTGAGCGCCTGCGCCATGCAGTGAATGCCGCCGCCGGTCTTGGAAATCTCGCTCATGTCGACGGCAGCAACCTCGAAGCCGCGTGCCTTGAGCTGGCCGATCAGCGACTGGCTCGACGTCGGCGCGATGACCCTGTCCTTGCCCAGCGACATGAAGTTGCAGCCGAGCGCCATCGTGTCCTGGAAGGGCACGTCGATGATCTCGTGGCCCTTGCCCTTCAGCCAGTCGCCGATGCCGGGCTCGGTGCAGGCGAGGCACACCGCGGTGAGCTTCTCGGCGATCGGCACCACCATCAGGTCGATATGGACGTAATATTCGTCGATGAAGGCGAGGCGCGTTTCCCAGCCTTCCTTTTCGAACCAGTCCTGCACCTGGCGGGCGCCCTCTTCCTGAGTGCGGGCGCCGCCGCAGCCGATCAGCACCACGCCCTCCTCGATGACGTTGAAGTCGCCGCCTTCGAAGGTGCCAGCCGTGACCATGTCGTAGATGGGGATGCCGAGCTTTTCATAGGTGCGGATGGCGGCATAGTTCTCGCCGCGCCGCCACCAATTGGCCATGGCGGTGATGAAGGCGCCGTAGGGCGTCATGACGCTGGAGTCTCTGGAATAGACCTGCATCGGCAGTTCCGGCGTCGGCTCGTGCCAGTGGATGTTGACGCCGAAATGCTCATAGGCGGCGACGAGGTCCTTGTGCTGCGCCTGGGCGATCTGAACGTTGCAGGGCGCTTCGCGCAAATGCTTGCGCGACAGCGAGCTGGTCGAGAGGTGGCGCAGGAAGTTTGGCGAGCCGAGCAACACGTCTGTCAGCACGTCGGTCTCGTTGGCAAAGCCCCATGATGTCAGCGGCTTGGTGCCGCCGGCGGGATTGCGGCGCTGCAGCGAGAACGGTTCGGCGACGATGCGATCATGGACGGTCATAAGGTTCTCCTCGATTTGACTATGCAGCTTGATTGGATTGGCTGCTCGGAATCCACCAATCGCGTCCGCGCGCGGTGGTGACATATTCCGGCCAGCGGAAATTGATCGGCGGGTCATAGTCGCAAAGCGGCGCGATCCAGTTGGAGCCACCAATGCCGCCGCCGGTGCGGGTGACGAATTCGTCCATGGCCGCATCGCGCGCGGACTTGTCCTCGAGCAGGCGGAGGGCTGCAAGCGCAACCGTCTTGGCGGCGCAAATGACCATCGGGTCGATGGTGGCCGAGATACCGCCCAGCGCGTTCATCGCCCAGGATGGATAGGCATGGCCATTCGCCGAGCGCAGCGCCGGGCGGGCGACATAGAAGCGTGCGGTCGGCGTGTGCCACGACATGTCGGTGTAGTCGTCGGAGGTCGAGTTGATCTGCGACGGAGGCAAATCGCGGCGCAGGATTGCCTCGGCCTCTTGCGGCGCAACCAGCCGCTCCATCTCGTCGATGAAAGGGTTGTCGGTCGCGGTGCCGCCGGCATTGACCTGGACCTCGCGACCGATCGCTTTCGCCGCCTCGTCCCAGCTCGGAGCGCCAACGGTGGACAGCGCCTCACAGGCAATCCCCGCCATGGCGTGATTGGCGAGGCCCGGCCTCGACTTCGACACCCAATGGCGCTCATAGCGACAACCGCTGATCGCCGCGGCCGCGGCCGCATTACGGTCGAGCACCGCGGTGACCTGCTCTGCCATGGCAATGGTCGGCACGCGGATCATGTACTGGATCTCGGCCAGCCCCGCCGGCAGATTGTCGGCGGTCGCCTGCCCGGCGGTGAGGATCGCCTCGCTGATCGACCAGCCGCCCTGGTGAGGCAGCATGGAATCGCGCAGCGCCTTGGAGGTCATGTACATCGCCATCAGCGCGTCATTGGCACCGGGCGCCCGCACCGCCGAATGCGCCTGCGGGATCGGCGCGCCATCGCTTGCGCGAACCCAGTTTTCGGGTTCGTCGCAGACAAAACGGTAGATCATCGCGTAGGCCGCGCCGCAATGCGTGTCCCAGCGCGCCGTGTTGCAGAGCGGCAGCATATAGAAGGGGTGGAAGGAGATCATGCCGGCAAGGCCGTCATAGTAGCCCTTGGCCGCATGGATCGGCTTCGAGCCCCTGACCTTCTCGGCCGGCTCGCCGGTGAAGCGCAACGTCCCCTCGATGCCGTGGCGTTGCATTGCCGCCTTGGTGGCGAGAAGTCCGCCGAGGCCGGCAATGCCAAGCCCGGAATGCGGATCGGTGTGGCCGCCGGCCTCGCTGCCGAGGCCCGGCCGCGATCGCTTCACCGTTGCCGCGTCCTGGCAGTTGCCGGGCACGGCGTCGTATTCGCCGTACATGCCGATGGTCGGCCCCGGGCCGTTCGTCCAGTGGGCGCAAAAGGCGGTCGGCATGCCGGCCGACCCTTCCTCGACCGAAAAGCCCTCATGCTTCAGCCGCGCGACATACCAGGCCGCCGACTGGTATTCGCGCCAGGCTGTTTCGCCGAAATCGAAAATGGTGCGCGTCCACGCCGACAGCGACGGCTGGATGCTATCGAGACAGGCAAGCGCGGTGGCTTGCGCCGAGGTCGTCACCGGTTTCTCCATGCGGCCCAAGAAAGCAGTGAAGCGGCATTGCAAAAAGTGATATGTTTTTCCGGTTCATGCAAATTCGGTTCACCTGAGGCCTCTTGCGAATACCTTCCACACAGGCGCTGCGCGCCCTCGACAGTTTTGCCCGTCACGGCAGCGTCTGGCGCGCCGCCGACGAACTGCACCTCACCCGCAGCGCCGTCAGCCATCAGTTGCGGCTGCTCGAACGCGACCTCGGCTTCGACCTGCTGGAGCGCATCGGCAAGGGCGTGGCGCTGACACCGCGCGGCCAGCGCTATGCCGCCGATGTGAGAAAGGCGCTGACGGTGCTCGGCGATGCGGTGACGCGCCAGGCCGGCACGGGCGTCGGCGGTTCGTTCGCCGTTTCCTGCACGCCGGGCTTCGCCTCTCTGTTCCTGTGCACGCACATCGGCGAGTTCCGGCAGATGTATCCAGACGTGGCGCTGTCGATCCTGACGCCGCGGCGGCTGGACGATGTCAGCAATCCGGACGCCGATGCCTTCATTGCCTTCGGCGTCGGCAACTGGCCGAACCGCTCGGTGGAGTTGCTGTGCGAAATCTCGTTCACGCCACTTTGCAGCCCGACACTGCTCAACAAGGTCGGCGGCTTTTCAAAACCGGCCGACGTGCTGCGCGCCAATCTCCTGCATCTCGGCGACACCGAGGACTGGGCGCGCTGGCTGGCGCTGTCCAAGGTGGAAAACCCCGACACCGAAAGCGGTATCTTCTTCTCGGACATGAACCTCGTCTTCTCCGCGGCGATCGCCGGACAAGGCATCGCAATGGGCGACGAACTGACCAGCCGCCGCGCGCTCAGCGAAGGCCGTCTGGTGCGCCCCTTCGACATCGCGATCCCCTCGCCGCGCTCGTATTTCCTGGTGTCGGAACATGCCAAGGCCAGCCACCCGGTGCTGGAAGCATTCAATGGCTGGTTGAGGTCGAAGCTGTCGGATAACCGGATCAGCCCGTACTAGCCTCCCATCCGTGAATCAAATTTGCCGATCAGGCGAAAACTATTCGGTTGCGGTGAGCCGGCGCACTGCCCTACGCTCAAGCCACGATCAAGGAAGAGGCAGGATGCAGCAACCCGGCCGGGCCGCAGAGATCAAGGCAATCGGGATCGGCAAGAGCTTCGGCTCGTTCCGGGCGCTGGACGACCTGACGCTCAATATCGGCCGCGGCGAGTTTTTGACGCTGCTCGGCCCCTCCGGCTCGGGCAAGACCACCTTTCTGATGATCCTGGCAGGCTTCGTGCAACCGACCGCCGGCAAGCTTTTCAGCGACGGTTTCGACATCACCGATCGGCCGGCAGAGCAGCGCGCCGCCGGCATGGTGTTCCAGGGTTATGCGCTGTTTCCGCATATGTCGGTCGAGGCCAACATCGCCTTCCCGCTCAAGGTACGCAAGAAATCGGCTGCCGAGATCAAGCGCCGCGTTGCCGAGATGATCGAGCGCGTCGGCCTCAAGGGCCATGAGACGAAACTGCCGGCGCAGCTTTCCGGCGGCCAGCAGCAGCGCGTGGCGTTGGCCCGTGCTTTGGTGTTCGAACCCGGCGTGCTGCTCCTCGACGAGCCGTTCTCAGCGCTCGACAAGAGCCTGCGCGGCCAGATGCAGGCCGAGATGAAGCGGCTGCATCAGGAGACCGGCACCACCTTCGTCTTCGTTACCCACGACCAGAGCGAGGCGCTGGCGCTGTCGTCGCGCGTCGCCATCTTCAACCATGGCAAATTGCTGCAGGTCGGTGCACCGGACGAGGTGTATGACCGGCCGGCCAATCGTTTCGTCGCTGAGTTCCTGGGCGAGATCAACATGCTGCCGCTCAAGGGCGTGAAGCGCGCCGACAATGGCGCGACCGCGCTCTGCGAAGACCGCGCGATCACGCTGCGCGGCAATGCCGAGGCGGTGAACGGCAACGCCATATTGGCGATCCGGCCCGAACATATGTCGATCGCGCGCGAAGCCGTCACCGGCGAGAATGGCATCGCCGCCACCGCCATCGGCTCGACTTATCTGGGTGCAGCGACCAAGCTCGATCTGACGACGCGCCAGGGCGCCAAGGTGACCGTCTCGGTGCCGAACGAGGTCGCGGCGGCGGCGCTGAGCAAAGGCAATTCCGTCTGGCTGACCTGGCCGGCGGAAAAGGGTTTCCTCCTTCCGGACGGAGGATGACGACGAGAACGGCGAAGTCTTCCAGCAAAGAATCTGGAGCGCGCCATAACCACCGGAACCAACAACGAAAAAGGGGAACTAAAATGACAGACCAAAGCAAAAAACAAGCCATGGACGCGCTATCCGCCCGGGCTGTGCGCGGCGAGATTTCGCGCCGGCAATTCACCCAGCTTGCAGCCTTCGTGCTGGCCGGCACGCCGATGCTGCTGCGCTCGACCGGCGCGTTTGCGCAGGCCAAGGAACTGGTGCTGGTCAACTGGGGTGGCGATGCCCTCACCGCTTATGACGCCGCCTATGGCCAGGCCTTCACCAAGGACACCGGCATCGCCGTCAAAATGGACGGTTCGGGCCCGACCGAAGGCGCGATTGCCGCACAGTTCAAGAGCGGCGCGCCGACCTGGGATCTCGTCGACGTCGACCCATTCTCGGCCATCACGCTCGGCGCGCAGGGTGCGCTCGAGCCGATCGACTACGCCATCGTCGACAAGAAGAAGATGCGTGAAGGCTTCGGCTGGGAATACGCGGCCTCGACCTATTTCTTCTCCTACGTCATCGCCTATGACTCGGAGAAATACGGCAAGGACGCGCCGACCGGCATGGCCGACTTCTTCGACGTGAAGAAGTTTCCGGGCAAGCGCTCGCTCTACAAATGGGGCGTGTCGAGCTGGGAAGCCGCACTTCTCGCAGACGGCATCGCGCCGGCCTCGCTCTACCCGCTCGACCTGAAGCGCGCGCATGACAAGATCGCCGCCTTCAAGGAAAACGTCGTGGCCTATTGGGGCGGCGGCGCCGAGAGCCAGAGCGTGCTGCTCAACGGCGAAGCCTCGATGGCGATCGTGTGGTCGACCCGCGCCTCGCTGATCGAGCAGGACTCGGGCGGCAAGATCAAGTTCATCTGGGACCAAGGCCTGATTTCGCCCGGCGCGCTGGCCGTGCTCAAGGGCAACCCCGGCGGCAAGGACGCAGCGATGAAGTTCATCGCCAGCGCCCAGGATCCGGAGAAGCAACTGGTGATGTTCGACAAGCTTGGACAAGGCCCGGCCAATCCGGCCGCCGACGCGCTGATCCCCGCCGACAAGAAGCGCATCAACCCGGTCGATCCCGAAAACATGAAGAAGCAGATCGCGCTCGACATGGATTGGTACGCCAAGAATTACGGGGCAGCACTCGACGAATACACCAAGATCATCTCGGCCTGACCAGGCCGGGCACGAGCTTCGATGAGAGGCACCCTCTCCGACAGGATGGGCGCGGCGGTGCTGATGGCGCCGCTGCTCCTGTTCCTTGTGCTGGCCTACGCCTGGCCGTTCCTCGGCGTCGTCAAGTGGAGCGTCACCTTGCCGACACCGGGGCTCGGCCAGTATGGCGCGCTCGCCACCGATGCCCTGGTGCAGTCTGTGTTCATCCGCACGCTGCGCATCGCGCTGATCGTCACCGTGGTTTCCGTGGCGGCGGCATACGCCATCACCATGGTTTGGGTGCGCGGCAGCCCGGCACAGCGCATAATCGCTGAATTCTGCATTCTCGTCCCCTTCTGGATCTCGGTGCTGACCCGCGCCTTCGGCTGGGTGGCGCTTTTGTCCAACCGCGGCCTGATCAACACCTGGCTGCAATCGATCGGCTTCATCTCCGAGCCGCTGGCGCTGGTGCGCAACGAGTTCGGCGTCATCGTCGGTATGACGCATTTTTTGATCCCATTCGCGGTGTTCCCGCTGGCCTCCGCCATGCGCAGCCTCGACGAGCGCGTGCTGCTCGCGGCGCGGGGGCTCGGCTCCAGCCGCATGCGCACCTTCTGGACCGTGTTCGTGCCGATGACGCGCTCCGGCATCATCGGTTCGGCGATGATCGTGTTCGTCTTCTCGCTCGGCTTCTTCGTCACGCCGGCGATCCTCGGCGGCGGCCGCAGCGTGATGATCGCGGAGCTGATCTACCTCAGGATATTCCAAAGCCCCGACTGGGGACTGGGTGCGGCGATCAGCGTCGTGCTGGTGCTGTTCGTCGGCGCGCTCATGGCGCTGTTGTTCCGCTATGTCAGACCGAAGCAGCTGATCTGATGCCGACCTATCGCCCCGGTCCCGTCTCGCTGATCCTCGCCGTGCTGGTGGCGCTGTTCCTGCTGCTGCCGCTGCTGGCGGTCATCCCGGTGTCGCTGACGCCAAGCCGCATGCTGGCTATGCCGACGGGCGAACTGTCGCTGCGCCACTACCGCGCGCTGATCGAGGATCCGCGCTGGCTCGACGCCATCCTGCTGTCGATCCGCATCGGCATCGTCAGCAGCGTCATCTCCACCGTGCTGGCGCTGTGCTTCAGCCTTGGCGTCTGGATGTTCCAGCCGCGCTTCACGGCCACCCTTGTCGGCTTCGTGCTGTTGCCGATGGTGGTGCCGCCGGTGGTCTCGGCGATCACGCTCTACTTCCTGCTGACGTCGATCTCGGGCATGAGCTCGTTCTTCGGCTACGACACCTGGCTCGGCGTCGCCATGGCGCATTCGGTGATGACGGTGCCTTTCGCCACGGTGCTGATCCTGGTCGCGCTCAGCCAGCTCGACCGCCGCATCGACCTTGCCGCGCGCGGCCTTGGCGCCGGCGTGTGGGAACGCGCCACGCGCATCATCATGCCCAACATCAGGTTCGGCATCGTCACCGCCGCGCTGCTGTCCTTCGTGCTGTCCTGGGAAGAGATCGGCGTCACCCTGTTCATCACCTCGGTCAACGCCATCACGCTGCCGCGGCTGATGTGGATGGGCCTGCGCGACAACATCGACCCGGCGATCGCCGCGCTCTCGGTGATCCTGATCATCATAACCGTGCTGGTGCTGGCGGTGAGGACTGTGGTGGTGAAGATGCGCGGCGGGCACTGAGCCAAGGTGGCCAACAACAATCGGCGATAGCCAAGCCGCTGTGTGAAGGGCGTTACGGACGGTGAGCGCCGGGTACATTACGCGGCGTCATGGGAAACCTGCCGCTGGTGACATTTGCCTTTGTGTCGGTGCTCGGAATGGCGGTTCCGGGACCGGACGTCGTGCTCGCCATCACCAACGGCTCCCGCTACGGTTTTCGACGCGCGTTTCTCGGCATGGCCGGCGTCGTACTGTCTGATTTCGTTCTTATCAGCATCGTCGCGCTGGGCTTCGGCGCTCTTCTGCTGGCTTCGGAATTCTATCTCTCGGCTCTCAGGATGTTCGGCGCGGGCTATCTGCTTTTCGTCGCCATCGGTACCCTGCGCACCGCATCCCGACCTTCGTTCAACCCTAACCTTCCCGAAACACGCCATTCAGCCAAGGCACTCATTGGGCGCTGCTTCCTGGTGGCGGTCACAAATCCGGCGGCCTGGCTGCTTTTCCCCGCGATCCTGCCGCATTTTGTCCGCGTGGATGAGCCGATCGCGATCCAGTATGGCATCCTGGCCATTATCGCTGCGCTTGCCGATGTGTTTGTGCTGACGTTTTACGCAGCCCTTGGCGCGCGGGCTGCAAGGCTTCTGGCTGGGCCAAACGCCGTGTGGATCGACCGGTTTTACGGTATCGCCCTGCTTGGTCTTTCGAGCACTTTGATCCTGCAATCCCTCGGCCATCTGAGATAGTCGACACAGGAACACACAGGCCCGGATTTTAGCAATCGGCCCGCAGTCAGCTTGCGAAGAATCTCGACAGCCTTGCAGCCGTGTCTTCGGGGTGCTCTTCCGGGAAGAAATGCCCACCCTTGACCGAGCCGCCTCCGACGTTATCAGCCCATTGCCGCCAGATCGCCAACGGGCCGCCCTCCTCCGCATACCAGTTCTCCAACCCGCCCTCGCCGCTCCAGAGCGCAAGCAGCGGGCATCTGATGCGACAGCCATCAGCCTGATCCTGCGCGTCGTGCTCGCGGTCGATGCCGGCGGCGGCGCGATATTCCTCGCAGATGGCGTGGGCATGGGCGGGATCACGCAGCGCCTCGATATAGGCGGCCCTGACCTCAGCGGGAAAAGCATCTGGAGCCGAGCCCCAGCCGGCGATCGCATTGTCGACAACTGCGTCGGGTGCTGCGGACAACAGGCGCTCCGGCAGCGGTTCGGGCTGGGCGAGCAGGCTCCACGGCCAGAAGGCCAGCGCCAACCTGGCATCGGCCCGATCCCAGGCGGAGGCCGTGGGGACGATGTCGAGAACGGCGACTTTCGACACGGTTTCGGGATGGTCGAGCGCCAGCCGGTAGGCGACGCGACCGCCACGGTCGTGGCCGGCAACCATGAAACGGTCGAAACCGAGAACGTCCATAACCTGCACCATGTCGCGCGCCATCGCTCGTTTGGAATAGGCGGCATGAATGGCTCCGGAAGCCGGACAGCCGCTTTGTCCGTAGCCTCTCAGATCGGCGGCAACCACGCTGAAGTGCGGCGCCAATGCCACGGCGATGTCCCGCCACATAACATGCGTTTCGGGAAAGCCATGCAGGAGCAGCAGCGGCGGCCCTGAGCCACCGGCCCTGACGAAGATCGATGTCTCCTCCATTTGAACGGTCCTGGCGTCAAAGCCCGCAAACATCAGCTGCCGCCAACCATTCCGTGGCTGGAAAGGATGCGCAACACCTGGACACCCTTCGGCAATTCGATCAGGAACACCTTGTCGCGGTCGAGATGGTGGATGCTTTGCGGATCGCCGCCGGTAAAGGCGGCCATTGCTTCGACGCTCTCCCAATACGAGATGGTGATGAATTCCGAATGTGTCGGCGTGTCCTCGCGAAAAGTCTGCACGCCAAGCGCTTTCTCGATCAGCGGCTTGATACCAGCCTCGTAATTGTAGCGCTCATAGGCATCGGCCTTGTCGGGCGAGGTCCTGCCGCGCCAGATGCGCGCAATGGTCGGGGTTTTCGGTGCCATCAGCGACAAACGCCTGAACGCGAGCCGCGTTCCGATCCCGACAGCATTCGCACCTTTAACCATCGGCCTGGAGGGCCGGGCGGCTGAAATCGATTTCAAGGCTCATATGCAAACTGCCTATGTCCACAAAGTGAAATTGATTTCACTGGCGCGTCTAACTAGAGGCCGATTAAAATTAATGGATGCTTTGGATACTGCAGTCCAGCAACGAAAGTGGGGGCTGGCTGAATGAAGGGGAAGTGAGCATGAGCGAGACGTTTGGCCAGGATCAGTTCTTCCGAGCCGTTGCATCCCGCCGCATACCGCGCATTCGAGTGGCGGGGATTGTCGTGGATGACGACAAGCTGCTTGTCCAAAGGCCTGCCAATGATCCGAGTTCGTTCTATGCCTTCATCGGCGGCGAGTACGAAATCGGGGACACGTTTGAGACGCGGCTTCGTAAAGAGTTTGAGGAGGAAACGAACGCCCTAGTCATGACCGCTCGCTACCTGTTTTGCGTGGAAAACCATTTCCAATACAAAGGCCAGACCATTCAACAGGCCGAACATTTCTTCCTGGTCTCCATTGACCGTCGCGACGTGACCAGCCGCGAAGGCCATCTCGTTCAGCACTGGCTGCCTCTCGTGGAATTGGCGAGCGCAAACCTTCGCCCGTTCGTCGTTCGTGATGCCGTGGCGTCTGGAACCTATCTCAGTGACCGTCACCTGATTCAGATGCCAGACCAGGCTTAGCCGTTCCGCAGCGTGCCGATTGCCGAAATGAGTTCCTGTGTCCATCCGACTAGAAGGCCGGTGCTCTAATCTGCTACGGGAACGTTGCTGTCAGCGAACGCACCCTGCCTTCATGCAGCATGCAGCGGGATGGCGCTGACGTCGACTTCGCGCTCCGCATGCCAGGCACGCGGCCTGCATCCTGAGCCAGATCGCGGCACCATCGCCGAACATCTTGCCAAGGCGGGCGGCCACGGCAGGCGATACCGGCTTCTTCTCACGGATGATATCGTAGAGCTGCTGGGCGCGAGATTCCGAGCAGATTGGCGATTTCCACCTTGGTCTTGCCGGTGGCGGGAACGATGTCGTCGAGCAACGCGCCAGGATGGGAAGGGCAGCGCTCGGTCGTTCTGTTTCGTTCGTACACCTTCAGAGTGCTACCCATATGCCAGGTACAAACCGTAACCTATGTGTCCGGAATGGACCCGTGCCCTTCCCGAGAGATGGGTGACAGTTCATTCCGGAGACATGGGTTACACTTTCGGCCCTTTGCAAGGAGAGCAAGGTGCCTTGGAAGGAGTG